>JAIXZK010000174.1 GCA_027489695.1 Sphingomonadales bacterium | reverse complement strand
GCTTCGTCAAAATCGATCGCATGGACGCCGCCGAGATGCAGGCGCCCGGCGGCGCGCACACGGTCCACCACCTCGCCGGCATGATCGGGGCAGAGCGCGTCGGGGCGCTCGCCGGCGAGGCCGAGCAGCACGGCGCGATCGGTGGCATGGCCCTTGCCGGTCAGCGCCAGGCTGCCGAACAGTTCGGCGCGCACCCGCACGGGGGCGAGCAGCGCGGCACGCGCGGCGAAATCGGCGGCCGCGGTCATCGGCCCCATGGTGTGCGACGACGACGGCCCGACGCCGATCTTGAACAGTTCGAAGACGCTGGCGACCATGGCGCCCTTGTAGCGGCTGACGCCGGGCGGGGAAGGGGGGGCGGCGACACGTTCACGGGGTGCTGGAGCGGTTGCCCGCGAGCTTGCCGGTGGCGCGGTTGCCCGCGCGGGGCCTTCGCCCTATCCGGTCAGGGTGCGCCGCCTGGCTTTCCTCCTCTTGCTGCTGGTCGCCGCGCCGGCCATGGCGGCGCGCCTGACCGGGCTGACGATGACGCCCGGCACCATCACCATCAGCGCCGATGGCCCGCCGGCGGTGGCCTGGCAGTTCGCGCTCAGCGGCCCCGACCGGCTGGTCGTCGATATCCCGGCGGTGCTCGATGCGCCGCTGGCAGCGCCCGGTGCCGGCAGCGTCAAGGCGCTGCGCGCGGCGATGTTCGCCCCCGGTGTCGCCCGGCTGGTCATCGAACTGTCGGCGCCACTGGCCATTGTCGAGGCGCGCAATCGGCCCGATGGCCTGGTCATCACGCTGCGCCGGGTGGGCGCAGACGAATTCGCCGCGGCCCTGGCGCGCGGCCGGCGGCCGTTGCCGGTGAATGTCACGCCGCCTAACGCGACAGGCGCCTCGGGTGCCGCCGGAACGCCAGGATCACCCGCCGCCCCCCCGCCGGCGACGGATTTCGCGCTGCCGGCCGATCTCTTCCCCGACCGGCCGGGGGCATCGCCGCCGGCCGCGCCAGCGGCGACGGCACCGCTGCCCGAGGCCGCCGTCGATCCCAAGCCGCCGCCGCGCCGCCGCGCTCCCGGCGTGCGGCCGCGCTCCGGCGGCCTGCCGCTCGTCGTCATCGACGCTGGCCATGGCGGCAAGGATGTCGGCGCCATCAGCATCGACGGCCGCCATGAAAAGGATGTTACCCTCGCCATCGCGCGCGCCGCGGCGGCGGAATTGCGCAAGTCCGGCAAGGTGCGGGTGCGGCTGACGCGCGATACCGACATCTTCATCCCGCTCGGCGGCCGGGTCAGCATCGCCCGCCAGGCGCGCGCCGACCTGTTCATCTCGATCCACGCCGATTCGGCCGGCAATCCGGCGGCGCGCGGCGCCAGCGTCTACACGCTGTCGGCGGTGGCGTCCGATGCCGTCGCCGCCCGGCTGGCGGCGCGCGAGAACAAGGCGGACATCATCGGCGGCATCAACCTCGGCCAGGTCGCCCCCGATGTCGGCGACATCATGATCGATCTCAGCCGCCGCGCCACCACCAATATCTCGGTGGCCTTTGCCGATATCCTGCAGGAAACGCTGGCCGACGATGTCGGCTTTCGCAGCCAGTTCCACCATTTCGCCGGCTTCGTCGTGCTGAAGGCGCCCGATGTGCCGTCGGTGCTGCTCGAAACCGGCTATCTTTCGAACCAGGAGGATGCCGACCGGCTGTTTTCCAGCGAGGGCCGCCGCGCGCTGGCCCGCGGCATCGCCCGCGCCGCCGAACGGCACCTGCTCGGGGAGTAGCCGGGGGGCACGCCCCGAATATCACCGACGCGCTCTCGCCCAAGGGCCTGACAACCCGCTTGCCAGCCGCTATCGCACCGGTGATGCGCAAATGGATCGTCACGACAGTCTTGCTCGCCTCGCTGCTGGTGCTGGCGGCGGGCGGGCTCTGGGCCTGGGCGGCGCAGGACCTGCCCGACGAGGCCGAGCTGGCGCAATTCTCGGCCGCCCTGCCATCGACGGTGCGCGACATCGACGGCAATATCGTCACCAGCTTCACCCGCGAACGCCGCATCTATCTCGCCTATAACGAGATTCCGCCGCGGCTGGTGCAGGCCTTCCTGTCGGCGGAAGACAAGACCTTCTTCGAACATGGCGGGCTCGACTGGCTGGGCATCGCCAATGCGATGATCACCAATGTCGAAGGCTGGTTCACCGGCCGGCGCCCCGTTGGCGCCTCGACGATCACCCAGCAGGTGGCCAAATCCCTGATCGGCAACGAGGTGACGCTGACCCGCAAGCTGCGCGAGGCGATCCTGGCGCGGCGGATCGAAAAGACCTTCACCAAACAGCAGATCCTCGAACTCTACCTCAACCAGATCTTCCTCGGTCGCAACGCCTATGGCGTGGAGGCGGCGGCCCAGGCCTATTTCGGCAAGACCGCCAACCAGCTCGATCTGGCGCAACTCGCCTATCTCGCCATCCTGCCCAAGGCGCCGAGTACCTATTCGCCGGTGACGCAGAACGCCCGTGCCGTCGCCCGCCGCGATTATGTGCTGCGCCAGATGCTCGCCAATGGCTATATCGGCGAGGCCGAGCGCGCCGCCGCCGCCGCCGAGCCGCTGGTGGCGATCCGCAACGTCGCGCCGCGCGCGGCGCGATCCTCCGATTATTTCATCGAGGATGTGCGCCGCACCCTGCTCGCCCGCTATGGCGAAAGCGCCGGCCGCAACAGCGTCTATGGCGGCGGCCTGTGGATTCGTACCTCGGTCGATCCGCAGCTGCAGCTCGCCGCCGAAACCGCGATGCGCAGCGGCTTCCTGCGCTATGATCGCTTTCGCCCCTGGCGCGGCCCGGTGACGCGCATCGAGACGGGCGAGGGCTGGCCGGCAAGGCTGGCGGCGACCGCGGTGCCGCTGGGCTCGGACGCCTGGCGCAAGGCGGTGGTGCTGGCGAAAAGCGGCGCCGATTCAACGATCGGCTTTCCCAATGGCAGCACCGCCACGCTGCCCGGCTGGGCTGCCAGCCTGCCCAAGCGCGGCACCGCCATTTCCGCCGGCCAGGCGCTGCGGCCGGGCGATGTGGTGCCGGTATCGCCGCTGAAGGGTGTCTGGACGCTGCGCCAGGTGCCCGAGGTGTCGGGCGGCATGGTCGTCGAAAATCCGCGCACCGGCCAGGTGCTGGCGATGGTCGGCGGCTTCGACGCGCGCGCGCAGAGCTTCAACCGCGCCACCCAGGCGCAGCGCCAGCCGGGATCGGCGTTCAAGCCGATCGTCTATGCGACTGCGCTCGACAATGGCTTCACCCCGGCGTCGATCGTCGTCGATGCGCCCTATTGCGTGTTCCAGACGCGCAGTCTGGGCACCAAATGCTTCCGCAATTTCGGCAACATGCGCTCGGCCGGCGCGCAGACCATGCGCTGGGGCCTCGAACAGTCGCGCAATCTGATGACGGTGCGCGTCGCTTTCAACACCGGCATGGACAAGGTGGTGGCGCAGGCAAAGGCGCTCGGCATCGGCGATTACCCGCCCTATCTGTCGGTGGCGCTCGGCGCCGGCGAAACGACGGTCATGAAGCTGACCAACGCCTATGCGCAGATCTTCAATGCCGGCCGCAAGCTCGAACCCTCGTTGATCGAAATGGTGCAGGATCGCACCGGCAAGGTGATCTGGCGGCGCGACAACCGTTCCTGCCCGGGCTGCGCCGCGCCCGACTGGAATGGCGAGCCGATGCCCCGCCCCGGCGGCCGGCCGGTGCAGGTGATGGACGCGCGCACCGCCTATCAGACCGTGCATCTGATGGAAGGCGTCGTCATCCGCGGCACCGGCACGGCGCTGCTGGCGCTCGATCGGCCGCTCGCCGGCAAGACCGGCACGACCACCGGCCCCAATGACGTCTGGTTCGTCGGCGGCACCCAGGATCTCGTTGCCGGCCTCTATCTTGGCTATGACAATCCCCGCAATCTCGGCGCCGCCGAGGGCGGCACGGTGGCGGCGCCGATCTGGGTCGATTTCGGCAAGCTGGCATTGAAGGACCGGCCAAAGCTGCCCTTCGTCATTCCGCCCGGCATCCGCATGGTGCGCATCGAGCGGCGCAGCGGCAAGCGCGTCTTCGGCGACTGGCCGACCGCGGAGGAACGCCGCTCGCCGGTGATCTGGGAAGCCTTCAAGCCGGAAAGCGAGCCGCGGCGCCTGGGCAAGGCGGAAGCCGAACTGTTCGGCCCGAGCGGCCGCCGGGTGCGCAGCGACGCCGAATTCCTGCGCAACCAGGGCGGGATTTATTGAGGGAGCCCGGGGCTCGCGCGAAAAGCGCCAAGGCCGGGCGTCGCATCGCGAAAAAGCGGCGGCGGCGAACCTTGCGGAACGCCGCCGCCAGGTGACGAAGGAATTCCCGAAGGAAATTCCAGATTTCATGCTGCACCGTTCGGAAATATTGTGCAAGGCAATGTCGATTTGACGCAACAAGGTATCGCGCCATTTCGGATCGATAGTGAAGTTGTTGCCGCTGCCTGAGGCTCGTCGAGCCGCTTGCCATGGGTGGGCCGGCATCTGTAAGGAAGTGGCCCGCCGCGGTTGTCCCGCTGCCCCCGCCGAACGGACCCCATGCGCGCCGAAGCCGAAAATCATGTCCTCCAGATCAAGCAGGCGCTCGACCTGCTGAGGAGGTTTCTTTGACTGGGATCGTGCCCTCCGCCGTCTCGATGAACTGAACGCCCGGGTCGAGGACCCGAAGCTCTGGGACAATCCCAAGGCGGCGCAAGTCGTGATGACCGAGCGTCGCCGCCTCGATGAAGCGATCGGCGCGACCCGCTCGATCGAGCGCGACCTTGCCGATACCGTCGAGCTGATCGAAATGGCCGAAGCCGAAGGCGATGCCGAAATGGCCGACGATGGTGTCGCGGCACTGAAGGCGCTTGCCGACAAGGCCGAGCGTGACAAGGTCGCGGCGCTGCTGTCGGGGGAGGCCGACAACAACGATACCTATATCGAAATCAACTCCGGCGCCGGCGGCACCGAAAGCCAGGACTGGGCGCAGATGCTGCAGCGCATGTACCAGCGCTGGGCCGAGCAGCGCGGCTACAAGGTCGAACTGATCGATTTCAACAGCGGCGAAACCGCCGGCATCAAGAACGCCACCATGCTGATCAAGGGCGCCCAGGCCTATGGCTGGGCCAAGACCGAGAGCGGCGTGCATCGCCTTGTCCGCATCAGCCCCTATGACAGCGCGGCGCGGCGCCATACCAGCTTCGCCTCGGTATGGGTCTATCCGCAGATCGACGACGATATCGAGATCGATATCAAGGAATCCGACCTGAAGATCGATACCTATCGCGCGTCGGGCGCCGGCGGCCAGCACGTCAACACCACCGATTCCGCCGTGCGCATCACCCATGTGCCGACCGGCGTCATCGTCGCCTGCCAGAACGAGCGCTCGCAGCACAAGAACCGCGCCACCGCGATGAAGATGCTGAAAGCCCGCCTCTACGAGCGCGAACTCGCCATCCGCGAGGCCGCCGCCGCCGATGTCGAAGCCGGCAAGACCGACATCGGCTGGGGCCACCAGATCCGCAGCTACGTCCTGCAGCCCTATCAGCTGGTCAAGGACCTGCGCACCGGCGTCACCTCGACAGCGCCGGGCGACGTGCTCGATGGCGACATCGATCCGTTCATGGCAGCAGCGCTCAGCCAGCGGGTGACCGGCGAGAAGGTCAGCGTCGACGACGTCGATTAGGCGGGGTGGCGAGCAAGAACTGCACCTCCCCCTGGAAGGGGGAGGCGCAACGCGCGCGGCGCGGCGGGAGGGGGTGGTCTCCACCTTCAAAGCTTTGGGCGCGTGGCGACCACCCCCTCCCGGGCCGCCTTCGGCGTCTCTCGCCTCCCCCCTCCAGGGGGAAGAGGCGTGATCCCCTGCCTCTCCCGCAGCCGGTTCAACCCCGCGCCGGCGGCCGCCGCCCGGCCCAGGGCGCGGCGCGCTCGATCTGGCCGGCGAGGCTGTAGAGCAGGGCTTCCTCGCCGTAGCGGCCCATGGCCATGATGCCGATCGGCAGGCCGCTGCTGCTCATGCCCAATGGCAGGCTCATCGCAGGCTGGCCGGTCTGGTTGGCGAGCGCGGTGAACGGGCTGTAGCCGGTGATGTTGGCCGTCCAGGTGGCGACATCGGGCGGCGACAGATCGACCTTGCCAAGCTCGATCGGCGGCTGCGCGAACACCGGCGACAGGATGACGTCGAAGCCGGCCTGGAAATTCGCCATCGTGCGGGCCGCATCCTGAAAAGTCTGGTTGGCGGCGAGCAGCTGCACCCCGCTTGCCTGTTGGCCGAGGTGGACGAACATCTGGGTGATCAGCTCGATATCGTCGCCGGCATTGTCGCGGCCGAGCTCGCGGCAGCGCAGCCCGACTTCATGGGCAGTGGCCGACGCGATGACGGCGATCAGCGCTTCGGCGAGTGCCGCGCCGTCGAGCGCCGGCTGGGCGATCTCGACATGATGGCCAAGGCCTTCGAGCAGCGCGGCGGCGGCATCGAGCGCGGCGAGCACCTCGGGGTGGACAGGAACGCCGGTCGGGGCGCTGCGCATCACCGCGACGCGCAAAGGCCCGGGGTCGCGCCCGGCGGCGGCGAGGAAGCTGTCAGCGAGGGCCGGCGCGGTATAGCGGCTGCCGGCTTCCGGGCCGTGGATGGCATCGAGCATGGCGGCATTGTCGCGCACCGACCAGCTGACCATGCCGTTGATCGACAGGCCGAGCCAGCCTTCGGTGGCGCGCGGCCCCATCGGTACGCGGCCGCGCGACGGCTTCAGCCCGAAGATGCCGCAGGCCGCGGCCGGGCAGCGGATCGAGCCGCCGCCATCCGATGCCTGGTCGATCGGCACCACGCCGGCCGCCACCGCGCAGGCCGCCCCGCCCGAGGAGCCGCCGGCGCTATGGGCGAGGTTCCAGGGGTTGCGGGTCAGGCCGGTGGCCTTGCTTTCGGTGGTGACGGTCAGGCCGAATTCGGGCGTCGTCGTCTTGCCGAAAACGTTCAGGCCGGCTTTCCGGAAACGGTCGTAAATGGTTGAATCATGGTCGGCGACATAGCCATTCCACAGATTCGATCCCTGGCCGGTGCGTTCGCCGGCGATATGGATGTGCAGGTCCTTGACCAGGAACGGCACGCCGCGGAACGGGCCTTCCGCTGGGGTGGCGGCGCGGGCGCGGTCATAGAGTTTCTGCGCCATGAAGTTGAGCGCCGGGTCGGCGGCTTCGGCGCGGGCGATGGCGCTTTCCAGCAGTTCGGATGCGGTTACCTCGCCACTGGCGACGAGCGCCGCCTGCGCCATGGCATCGAGCGTTGCAAGATCGGTCATACAAGCCTCCCCGGCCGGTCTGGCGCCGGCGCTGCGGCAAGACTAGCCGGTGATTTCCGCCGCCGCCAGCGCCCGCAGCGCGGATGTCCATGCGGGGCTCAGGGCGTGCAGGCGGCCTCGATCGAGCCGCCGCGATCGGCGAGCCAGTTCCAGAAACCGTCGAGAAACCCGCCATTGCCCGCGGCCGCTGCGATGTCATGCACCGCGCGGCCGGTGTCGCGGCAGGCGCTGCCGGCGGTGCCACCGCTGAACATGACCACCATCCCGCTGAAGGCGAGCAGGTAGAGAGAGCCGATGAACAGCCAGAACCTCATGCGCCGAGCGCTGCCTGGTAGCGCGCCAGCCCGGCGGCGAGATCGGCGATCAGGTCGTCGGGGTCTTCCAGCCCGATCGACAGGCGGATGACCGGGCCGGGGAAGGCCGGTGGCACGGCAGTGCGGCAGCCGCGGAAATCGCAAGGGATGGCCAGCGATTCATAGCCGCCCCAGGAAAAGCCGATGCCGAAATGGCGCAGATCGTCGAGCAACGCCCCGGTCAGCGCGCGGTCGCCGGCCTTCAGCACAAAGGCGAACAGGCCGGTGGCGCCGCTAAAATCGCGCCGGAACAGCGCATGGCCGGGGCAGGCGGGCAGGGCGGGGTGGAGCACGCGATCGACCAGCGGTTGCGTCTCCAGCCAGCGCGCCACGGCGAGCGCGCTCGCCTCGTGCCGGTCGAGGCGCAGCGCCAGCGTGCGCAGGCCGCGCAGCACCAGCGCCGCATCATCGGGGGAGACGGTCTGGCCAAGGCGGTAGGTCGCGGTCTTGAGCCGGGCCCAGTGCGAGGGCGCCGCGGTGACGCTGCCCATCATCACATCGCTGTGGCCGCCGACATATTTGGTCAGCGCCTGAACGCTGAGATCGCAGCCATGGGCGAGCGGCTGGAAACGCAGCGGCGTTGCCCAGGTGTTGTCCATCACCGTGGCGATGCCGCGGGCGCGCGCAATCGCGGTGATCGCCGGCACATCCTCGACCTCGAAGGTCAGCGAGCCCGGCGATTCGATCAATATGGCGCGGGTTTCGGGGCGGATGAGCTCGGCAATCCCGGCGCCGATGCCGGGCGGATAATAGCTGGCAGTGATGCCGAGCCGATCGAGCAGGCCATCGGCGAACAGCCGTGTCGGATCATAGGCGCTGTCGCAAACCAGCAGGTGATCGCCGGCAGACAGCACCGACAGCAGCGCCGTGGCGATGGCGGCGACGCCGGACGGATAGAGCTTGGTGCCCGCCGCCCCCGGTTCGAGCGCGGTCAGCGCGTCTTCCAGCGCCCATTGCGTTGGCGTGCCGCGGCGGCCGTAGAACAGCCCGGCATCGGGTGACGCCAGCGCCGCGTCGAGATCGGCGATCGATGTGAACAGGATGGTAGACGCGCGCCACACCGGCGGGTTGACGACGCCATGGGCATGGCCGTCGCGCCCGGCATGGACCAGCCGCGTGGCGATGGCATCGCCGCCATCGTGCGGCGGCGTCGGTCGCCGCGCCCGGCTCAGACGCCGGTCACCACCGGGTTGGTGGGCGAGGCGCCCCATTCCGCCCAGGCGCCATCATAGATGGCGAGCTTCGGCGTGCCGGCGAGCGCCGCGCCAAAGGCGAGCACCGCGGCGGTGATGCCGGAACCGCAGGTGGCGACCAGCGGCTTGCCGAGATCGATGCCGGCGCCCGAGAACAAGGCCTTGATTTCCTCGGGCCCCTTGTAGGTACCATCCTCGTTGAACAGCCGGTCATAGGGCAGGTTCTTGGCACCGGGGATATGGCCGGGGCGGATATCGGCGCGCGGTTCGGGCTCGCTGCCGGCGAAGCGGCCGGGGCTGCGCGCATCGACGACCTGTTCGCCCTTGATGCGCAGATTTTCGATCATCTGGGCCTGGTCGCGCACCATCGAGCGGTCGGCCCAGATGGTGAAGTGGCGGTGGCGGACGATCGGCTTGCCGCTTTCGACGGCGCGGGCTTCGGATTGCCATTTGGCGAAGCCGCCATCGAGAATGGCGACTTCATGGGCGCCGAACAGGGTGAGCATCCACCAGGCGCGGGCGGCCGATTTCAGCGGGCTGTTGTCATAGACGATGATGCGGCTGCCATCGCCCAGGCCGAGCGCCTGCATGCGGCTGGCGAATTTTTCCGGCGGCGGCAGCATGAACGGCAGCGACGAGGTGAGGTCCGAAATTTCCTCGATATCGAAGAAGACGGCGCCCGGGATGTGCGCCGATTCGAATTCGGCGCGGGCGTTGCGGCCATGGGCGGGCAGGAACAGGCTGGCATCGATGACGCGAATATCGGTCTTGCCGAGTTCGCCGGCCAGCCATTCGGTGGTCACCAGGGGGGTCATGCAGCACTCCGAAACGGCTTCAAGCCGGGCGTGATAGACCCGGCTGGCAGGGCTGTCACCCCGTTGCAAGCTGGCGGGTGCAACGTCATCAAGGGGCATGACCGAAGCGCCACACTCCCAGCCCCCACATCCCTCGCCCGATGTCCTTCACCTCGGCCAGGCCTCGCGCCTGCCGGCGTCGCCCGATGAAGCGGTGCTCGACTATCCGGCCAATCCACGCCCCGGCACGCTTTATCTCATCCGCTTCACCAGCCCGGAATTCACTTCGCTATGCCCGGTGACCGGGCAACCGGATTTCGCCCATATCGTCATCGATTATGTGCCGGGCGATCGCATCGTCGAATCGAAAGCGCTGAAGCTGTTTCTGGGCAGTTTCCGCAACCATGCCGGCTTTCACGAGGATGTGACGGTGGGCATCGGCCAGCGGCTGGTGGCGGAAATGGCACCGGTCTGGCTGCGCATCGGCGGCTATTGGTATCCGCGCGGCGGCATTCCGATCGATGTTTTCTGGCAGACGACCACGCCGCCGGACGGGCTCTGGCTGCCCGACCAGGGCGTGCCGAGCTATCGCGGGAGGGGTTGATGCGGGCGATCTTGGCAGCGGCGCTGCTGGCGGCGGCGGTTGCGGCGCCGGTTCTGGCGCAGGATTCGGCGCAAAAGGCAGCGGTTTCGAGCGCCGGTGCGCGGTTGAAGGCGCTCTACGAGGCCGATTGGCAGTGGCGATTGCGCGAATTCGAGCAGGTCGAGGACGGTCTGCGCACCAAGGACGGCGAGCGTTTTGCCGATGTCTCCGCGGGCGCCTGGGCCCGGCGCGGTGCCTATTGGCAGGCGCTGGTGGCAAAGATCGATGCGATTCCGGCGGCGGAACTGAGCGCGGAGGAGCGGATCAACGCCGCGGTGCTGCGCGAATCGGTGCGCGCCCAGGCGGCGCAGGTGAAATGGCGGACGTTCGAGGCGCCGTTGAATTCGGATTCCTTCTTCTGGGGCGAGGTGAAGCCCTATGGCGCACTGGAAAGCGAGGCCGATTACCGCCGGTATCTGGCGCGCCTCGCCGATGTGCCGCGCTATTTCGACCAGAATCTCGCCAATATGGCAGCGGGGCTGAAGCGCGGATTCGCTCCGCCAGCGGTAACTCTGAAGGGCCGCGACGCGACTCTGGAGCCGTTCACCAGGCCCGGCGAGGCCAATCCGCTCTATGAACCGTTCAAGGCGATGCCGGAATCGATCCCCGCCGCGACCCGCACGGCGCTGGCCGCCGAGGCGCGCCGCGTCATCGATAGTGTCGCTGTGCCGGCCTATGCCAAGGTGCTGGCCTATCTGCGCACCACCTATTTGCGCCAAGCGCGCACCACGATCGCGGCGAAAGACCTGCCCGATGGCAGTGCTTTTTATGCCGATATGGCGCGGGAATATACGACTCTGGACCTCACGCCGTCGCAAATCCATGAAATCGGGCTGAAGGAAGTGGCGCGCATCGACGCCGACATGCGCGCGACCATCGCCCAGACCGGATTCAAGGGCAGTTTCGCCGAATTCCTGGCCTTCCTGCGCAGCGATCCGCAATTCTATGCCAGGACGCCGCGCGAATTGCTGGGCTTTTCGGCCTATGTCATCAAGCGCATGGACGGGCGGCTGAAGGATGTTTTCACCACTCTGCCGCGCTATCGCTTCACCCTGCGGCCGGTTCCCGATGCGATCGCGCCGATCTACACCTCCGGCCGCGGCGGTTTGCAGGCGTGTTTGATGAACACCTATGACCTGAAATCGCGGCCGCTTTACAATCTGACCGCGCTGACGCTGCACGAATGTGTGCCCGGCCACAGCCACCAGGCCGCGGTGGCGCTGGAGGCGCCCGACCGGCCGAAGTTCCGCCGCGAGACCTATTTCTCCGGCTATGGCGAGGGCTGGGGGCTGTATTCCGAATGGCTCGGCACGAAATTGGGCATGTACGAGACGCCGTACGAGGAATTCGGCCGCGAAACCTTCGAGAATTGGCGCGCGGTGCGGCTGGTGATCGATACCGGCATGCACATGATGGGCTGGAGCCGCGAAAAAGCCATCGAATATCTCGCCGAACATACCGCTTTGGCGCGCCACGACATCGAAATCGAGGTCGATCGCTACATCAGCTGGCCCGGCCAGGCGCTGGCCTACAAGCTCGGCGAGATGAAGATGCGCGAATTGCGCGCGAAGGCGGAGGCGGAATTGGGCGAAAAGTTCGACCAGCGGCCGTTCCATGATGCGATCCTGGCGCTGGGATCGGTGCCGCTGCCGGTGCTGGACAGCGAAATGACAGCGTGGATCGCGGCGGAAAAGGCGAAGGTGGCGCGGTAGGCCTTCTGGTCAGTTCCTGGCGTCGCTTGCAAAAAATGCCGCGATGATCTGTTCCTCCGAAAGCCCCTGTTGGCGGCCCCACAGGATCAGATACTCGGCGAGCTCCCAATCGATCACTGTGTCGGGCCTCGTGAGGCAGCATGAGAGCCGAAGGCCACTCTGCTGATCAGCGTCAAGCGACATCATCTTCGCCCATATTGCGCTTTGTAGCGCTTCCATGGCGGACGGCTGATCGCCTCTGTCGAAGGCTGCCAGCGCGTCTGATTGTAGCTTGTCGTCCAGAAACATGTGCCGGTGCAACTCGCGTACCACGGCGAGCATCATGGGGCAGAGTTGGCCAGCCTCGATGGCGCCGATAACAATGACATCGGCGTCAAGAGCTTGGCCAACCATGGCATCAGTCTATGCCGGCTGGAAAAATCGACAAGTGTGGCCGACAGCGCCCGGAGCAGGATTGCGAGCGGGCGCCTCTTCCATCGATGATTTTCGAGATCGCCAACGCCTGATCAGGGAATCCCCGTCACCTTGTGCGTCTGCAGGCTCAACCGCCATTGCGGATGGGCGAGGCAGTAACGGATGGCCGCGGCGGTGTTTTCGGCGCGGGCCGGGCCGTCCATCGGTTGCAGGAAGAAGTGGCGGAAGGCGAGGCCGGTGAAACGGTCCGGCATGGCTTTTTCCTGTGGAAACACCAGCTTGAGTTCGTCGCCGCTGGCCTGGACCAATGGCGCATCGGCCTTGGGGCTGACGCAGATCCAGTCGAGGCCGGCGGGGGCCGCCTGGGTGCCATTGGTTTCGACAGCGATGCGGAAGCCGCGATCGTGCAGCGCGTCGATCAGTGCCGCATCGAGTTGCAGCAGCGGTTCGCCGCCGGTGCAGACGATCAGGCGATGTTCGCGATGCGGCCCCCAGCAGGCGGCAACGGCATCGGCCAGCGCTTCGGGACCGGCGAACTTGCCGCCGCCCTCGCCATCGGTGCCGATGAAATCGGTGTCGCAGAAGGTGCAGACGGCCGTCGCGCGGTCCTGCTCGCGGCCGCTCCACAGATTGCAGCCGGCAAAGCGCAGGAACACGGCGCGACTGCCGGTCTGGGCGCCTTCGCCCTG
>JAIXZK010000006.1 GCA_027489695.1 Sphingomonadales bacterium | reverse complement strand
GATCGAGGTCGAAGGCGGCGCCGGCGCCGGCCTCGTCAAGGTCCGCGCCACCGCGCGCGGCCGCCTCGTCGGCGTCACCATCGATCCGTCACTGTTGACACCTGATTCAAAAGAAATGCTGGAAGACCTTGTTACTGCTGCCTTCAACGACGCCAAGAACAAGGCCGATGCCGCCGGCAGCGCCGAAATGAACAAGCTGACCGCCGGCATGCCATTGCCACCGGGCTTCAAGCTGCCCGGCCTCTGAACCGCCCATTTTTCCGGAAAGACCGACCATGACCATGATGCGCCAGATGCACAGCCTCGTGACGGCGGAGGGCGAATTGCGCCTGTCGCTGGTCGAGGTCCCCGTCCCCGAGCCGCGCGCCAATGAGGTGCTGATCCGCATCGAGGCAACGCCGATCAATCCCAGCGACATCGGCCTGCTCTTCGGCGCCGCCGACATGGGTCAGGCCACGGCCGCCGGCACCGCCGAACTGCCGGTGGTCAGCGCCCCCATCGCCGCCGCCGGCATGCGCGCCATGGCAGCGCGCGTCGGCCAGTCGCTGCCCTGCGGCAATGAAGGCGCCGGCACAATCGTCGCCGCCGGCAGTGATCCGGCGGCGCAGGTGCTGATCGGCAAGCGCGTCGCCGCCATCGGCGGGGCGATGTACGCCGAATATCGCGCCGTGCGCGCCGAAGATGTGCTGGTGCTGCCGGAAGGCGCCTCTGCCGAGGACGGCGCTTCCTGTTTCGTCAACCCGCTGACGGCGCTGGGTTTCGTCGAGACGCTGCGTCGCGAGGGGCACAGCGCCATCATTCACACCGCCGCCGCCTCCAACCTCGGCCAGATGCTGAACCGCATCTGCCAGGCCGATGGCATCCCGCTGGTCAACATCGTGCGCTCGGCGGAACAGGTGGCGCTGCTCAAGGCCCAGGGCGCCGAACACGTCCTCGATTCGACCGCGCCCGGCTATATGGCGGCACTGATCGACGCGATCGAAGCCACCGGCGCGACGCTGGCCTTCGATGCCATCGGCGGCGGCAAGCAGGGCGGCCAGATCCTCACCGCCATGGAAGCCGCCATCGCCCGCCGCCCGGCCGAGTACAGCCGCTATGGCAGCAATGTTTTCAAGCAGCTCTACATCTACGGCGGGCTCGACACCGGCCCGACCGAATTCAACCGCGGTTTCGGCTTTGCCTTCAGCATTTCGGGCTGGCTGCTGTTCCCGTTCCTTGGCAAGGCCGGCGCCGAGACCACCGCCCGGCTCAAGGCCCGTGTCGCCGCCGAACTGACGACGACCTTCGCCAGCCACTACAGCGCCCGCATCGGGCTTGCCGACGCCGTCTCGCTCGACTGTATCGCTGCCTACAACCGCCGCGCCACGGGGACCAAATATCTGATCACGCCGAACTGATGGGCCAGCGGGCAGCCGGCGCCCGGCGGCGCCGACTGCCCGGACCTGTTGCCTAGTTCAGGTAGCGCGCCACCGCCGTGCGCAGCCGTGCCGCCGCGGCATTGCCAGTCGCGGTGCCGGTCAGCACGCGCGCTGCCGATGCGCCATTATAGGCCTGGTTCCACTTGTCCTGATCCTCGATCACCGTGCCTTCGAAGTTCAGCCCGCCATAAAGGCCCTTGGCGCGTGCGAAGGTGATGAAATCGGCATTCACCGCCGCCTTGGCGCCGGCGCCGACCGGGCCGGCCGCCGCGCTGACATCGCCGCCGACCTTGACCTTGCCGGCGAGCACGCTGTTCAGCGCCCTGGTTGTCATGATCAGCGTCACCACCTGCGATTCGGACGCGCCGACCTGGAAACCGATGCTGGCCGTGCCCAGCTTGTAGAAGGCCGGTCCGGCCAGCCGGCCCTTGCTGCGGGCGATGATGACGCCATGGCCGCCGGAACCGCCGAAGACAAAGCCGGCCTTGACGACCGAAGGCGCGATGATGACGGCCTTGGCACGGCGGATGTTGGCACGCAGCCAGTCCATGTCCTTGTCGGCCATGATCGTGTTGAAAGTGCGTGTCGAGGCGTCGACCAGCGCCTGTTCTTCGCCGCTCTTGGCCAGAACCGGCGTCGCGCTGGCCATCGCCAGGCTGCCCAGGATGGCAATAGTTTCCAGACGCAACAAATATGTCATTTCGTCCCCCTGTACTTTGCACCGCAGTGTTTTCTTAGCGCACGCGCCCGATTCGAAACAGCCGTCAGGAGTATGAGGGAGACGTCGGCGGGTCCGGCGCGGCGATCTTCGCGTTGCTAGCGCGGCGGCGAATAGGGCGTCAGGCAGAAGTCGATGCCTTCGTCCTTCACCACCCGTACCCGTTTCTCGATACGGCGAGCGTAGCGTCGGGTCTGCTTGCCGGGGTGGGCGGCGTCGCGCTTGATCGGCTGCGGCAGGATCGCCGCCAGCCGTGCCGCCTGCGCCCGTGTCAGCTTCTCGGCGGTGGTGCCGAAATAATGGTCGGCGGCGGCATCGACGCCATAGATGCCGGGGCCGAGCTCGGCGATGTTCAGATAGACTTCCATGATCCGCGGCTTGCCCCAGACCAGTTCGATCAGCACGGTGAACCAGGCTTCAAAGCCCTTGCGCAGCCAGGACCGCTCCGGCCACAGAAAGGCGTTCTTGGCGGTCTGCTGGCTGATCGTCGAACCGCCGCGCAATTTGCCGCCGCGGCTGTTGCCGACCAGCGCCGCCTCGATCGCGTCGCCATCGAAGCCGCTGTGGGAGCAGAAATTGGCGTCCTCGGCGCCGATCACCGCCCGCGGCATCACCGTGGCGATCTCGGCCAGCGGCACCCAGTGTTTCTCGACATGGCGGCCGGCCAGGGCATCGCGTGCCATCGGCCAGGTGATGGGCACCGGCAAATAGCGATAGGCCAGCACCCAGAAGAACGACAGCACGACGAACGCCGCGATCACCACCAGCACGATATCGCGCAGGCGGCGGAACAGGGACACTTTTTCGCGCGAATAATAGGCCACAAGGGTCTTGTGGCGGGTGCGGCGTGGCCCGGTCAAGCATTCCCGGCGGCGGCCGAAGCGGCGGCCGGCGCCGCCGCTTCGGATCGATCACGCCGGCAGCAGTTGCCGCTCGCCAGCCAGGCTGTGCATCGCCTTCGAGAGTTTCTCGAACGCCCGCACCTCGATCTGGCGGACGCGCTCGCGGCTGATGCCATATTGCTGCGAAAGCTCTTCCAGCGTCTCCGGATCGTCGATCAGGCGGCGCTGCGTCAGGATATGCTTTTCGCGTTCGTTCAGCGCCGACATGGCGGCGGCGAGCAGTTCGTGGCGCTGGTCACGCTCCTGGGCATCGGCGACCATCTCGTCCTGCAACGGGCCGGTATCGGCGAGCCAATCCTGCCATTCGCCCTCGCCTTCCTCGCGCAGCGGCGCGTTCAGGGACGTGTCGCCGCCCATCGCCATGCGGCGATTCATCGAGATGACCTCGTCCTCGGTAACGCCGAGATCGGTGGCGATCTTCAGCCGGTCCTCGGGCCGCAGGTCGCCATCTTCCATGGCGTTGAGCTTGCCCTTCATGCGGCGCAGGTTGAAAAACAGCTTCTTCTGGGCCGCCGTCGTGCCGATCTTCACCAGCGACCAGCTGCGCAGGATATATTCCTGGATCGAAGCGCGGATCCACCACATCGCATAGGTGGCGAGGCGGAAGCCCTTGTCGGCATCGAATTTCTTGACGCCCTGCATCAGCCCGAGATTGCCTTCCGAGATCAGCTCGGCAACCGGCAGGCCATAGCCGCGATAGCCCATGGCGATCTTGGCAACGAGACGCAGGTGGCTGGTAACCAGCTTGGCGGCGGCGTCCGGGTCCTGGTGCTCCGCCCAGCGCTTGGCCAGCATATATTCCTGTTCCGGTGCCAGCAGCGGAAATTTGCGGATTTCAGACAGATAACGGTTGAGACCGGCCTCGGAACCAAGCGCCGGAATGCTCATCTTGAGGGCAGGAACCTGTGCCATATGCTGCTACTCCCTTTGCCGGTCGCCAGACCCCGAAGGCGAAAGACGACCGATCAACTCCACTATATCGGCCGGCAATGCCGACTCGAAAGACAGTTTTTCTTTGCGGACCGGATGTTCGAACCCCAGCGTCGCGGCATGCAGCGCCTGGCGGGCAAACCCCAGTTCGCGCAAGCTGACAGCAAGGTTACCCGGCGCCTTGCCATAGGTTGCGTCCCCAACAAGCGCATGGCCGATTGACGCCATATGAACGCGGATCTGATGGGTGCGTCCGGTCT
This sequence comes from Sphingomonadales bacterium, assembly GCA_027489695.1. Classification (GTDB taxonomy): domain Bacteria; phylum Pseudomonadota; class Alphaproteobacteria; order Sphingomonadales; family Sphingomonadaceae; genus Sandarakinorhabdus. The sequence continues at coordinate 1,818 of JAIXZK010000006.1, read as the reverse complement.
CCAGCCGACATTCGACCAGCGTCGCGCCTGCGAGCGCCGCCACGGTTCGATAATGCGTAACGGCGTGCTTGCCGCGGCCTTCAGGGACGATGGCCATCTTCTGGCGGTTGGTCGAGGACCGCGCCAGCGCGCCCTCGATGCGACCCGCCGGCGGCACCGGCTGCCCGATGACGACGGCGCGATAGCGGCGATCGACGCTGTGCGCGGCGAACTGCCGCGACAGATGCTCGTGCGCCGGATCGGTCTTGGCGACCAGCAGCAAGCCCGACGTGTCCTTGTCGATCCGGTGGACGATGCCCGGGCGGGCGACGCCGCCGATTCCCGAAAGCCGGCCGGCGCAATGGTGCAGCAGCGCATTGACCAGCGTGCCATCGAAATTGCCGGCCGCCGGATGCACGACCAGCCCTGCCGGCTTGTCGACGACGAGCAGATGATCGTCCTCGAAGACGATGGTCAGGGGGATGTCCTGCGCCTGGGTGTGGCTTGGGCGTGGTGCCGGGATGACGATGGCGATCGCCTCGCCGCCCTTCACCTTCAGCGCCGGGTCCCAGAGCACGCCGGCGGGACCGGTCACCCGGCCGCCACCGATCAGCGCCTTCAGGCGTTCCCGGCTGTGCTGCGGCAAAGCGCTGGCCAGCGCCCGGTCCAGGCGCCAGCCGCGGGCGTCGGCCGGCAGCACAAGGTCAATCGACTTTTCGTCCCCCATGTCCTACCCGATGTCGTGATGATCGTTGCGATTGCAAGGCAGGTCGCCGAAACCCTGATGGCGGAAGCTGCCGCCGCGCATCCGCGCGAATGCTGCGGGCTTTTGCTTGGCGTGCCCGGCCAGATCGAACGCGCGGTCGTCGCCGCCAATGTCGCTGCCGATCCGCTGCGCCGCTTCGAGATCGACCCCGCCACCCTGTTGCGCACCCATCGCGAAGCGCGCGGCGCCGGGCTGGCGGTTGTCGGCCATTACCACAGCCACCCCGATGGCATCGCCGCGCCCTCGCCGCGCGACGCCGCCCGGGCCGTTGCCGATGGCCAGATCTGGCTGATCGTCGCCGGTGACCAGGTCACCGGCTGGCGCATGGCCGGGGACGGACGCGACGCGCGCTTTGCCGCTGTCGAGCTCGAGCTCCGCTGATGGCAACCGGCGCAGTCAAATGGTTCGATGGCAAGAAGGGCTTCGGCTTCATAACCCCCGATCTCGGGCCGTGCGACGTTTTCGTCCATATGTCGGCGCTCAACGAGGCCGGGCTCGATCGGCTGGCGCCCGGCGACCGCATCGAATTCGAGCTGGCGCAGAGTGGTGATGGCCGGCTGATCGCCTTCGGCCTGCGGTCGCGGGCGGCGCCGGGCACCGATGGCTAGCCTGATGTCGTGGTAAGCCTTGCCACCCTCTATATCCCGGCCGGGATCGCCATCGGCCTTGGCGCGGCGGCGCCGGTCGGGCCGGTGAATTTGCTGGTCATCCAGCGGGCGCTGGCCGGGCAGCGGAAGGCGGCGGTCGCCATCGGCATCGGCGCGGCGCTTGCCGACATGGGGTTTGCGCTGGCGGCGGCGTTCGGGCTGGGCGCGATCGGCACGCTGCTCGATCGCCATGATCTCGTCATCCGCATCGTCGGCGGGCTGTTGATGATCGGTTTCGCCGTGGTGGTGTGGCGATCGGCCCCGCACCTCGCCGAGGATGCCACGCCAGCGCCGCGTTCGCGATTGGTGGCGATCGGGGCCTCGATGGCGGCGACCAATCCGGCCAGCCTGTTGTTCTTCGTCGGCAGCTTCTCGGCGATCGGCTTTCTGGGCCTGGGGCATGACAGCCCGCAGCATCGGGTGAAT
>JAIXZK010000187.1 GCA_027489695.1 Sphingomonadales bacterium | reverse complement strand
GGCTGGGCGGCGGGCTGGCTGATCGCCATCATCGCCGCCAGCACCACGGCGCGCATCGTCGGCGCCGAGCAGCGCCGCTTCGCCCAGGGCGCGCTCGGCAAATATCTGCCCCGCGATGTCGCCCGGCAGATCTTGCGCAGCCCCGAGCGGCTGGCGCTGAGCGGCGAGCGCCGCGAGATCCATGCGCTGTTCACCGATATCGAGGGCTTCACCTCGATGTGCCAGTCGCTGGCGCCGGAAATGGTCGCCGCCATGCTCAACGACTATCTCGACACGATGAGCGACATCGTCCTCGATCATGGCGGCACCATCGACAAGTTCGTCGGCGATGCCGTCGTCGCCTTCTGGGGGGCGCCGCTGGCCCGGCCGGACGATGCCCAGCGCGCGCTCGCCGCCGCCATCGCCATGGCGGCGGCCGGCGAGCGGCTGATGAACCAGCCGGTCGGGCGGCCACCGATGGGGCGCACTCGCGTCGGCCTGCATCGCGGCGAGGCGGTGGTCGGCAATTTCGGCGGCGATGGCCGCATCCAATATACCGCGCTCGGCGATGCGATGAATGTCGCGGCGCGGCTGGAAGGCGCCAACAAGACGCTGAAATCGAACGTGCTGGTCAGCCGCGAAGCCGCCGAGCCGATCGGTCTCGACAAGTTCCGGCCGCTCGGCCGCATCCGGGTGCGCGGTCGCGACAAGCCGATCGAAGTCTATGAACCCGTCGGCAGCGGTTCCGCCGTCGCGGATGCCGACCTCGCCGCCGCCTACGCCCGGTTCGAGGCCGGCGACAGCGCGGCGCTGGCGGTGCTTCGCGCCCGCGCCGCCGCGGCGCCCGGCGATCGCGCGCTGGCGCTGCTGGTCGAGCGGCTCGCCAGCGTCGGCCCCGGTGGCGCCTTTGACCTGGATTGAAGCGGCGATGCGGCGGGTGACCGCGACGGTTCGTATCTGCTAAAGCAGCGCCGACGAATGGCGTGTTGGAGGGACGGGATGAAGGCGGACAGGAAACTCTCGGTGCGGCTCGTGCCCGGCCTGGCGCTGCTGCTGGCGATGGCCGGCGCGGCGCCGGCGGCGGCGCTGCCGCTGGTGGTGCGCGCCCTTGGCGACGCCGCGACCCAGTACAAGCCGGGGCAGAAGCTCGATGCCGCCGCGGTGCTGGTCCTGAAGGCCGGCGACGAGGTCACGGTGCTGTCCGGCACCGGCACAAGGCTGTTCAAGGGCCCCGGCCGCTTCAGCCTCGCCTCGGCGCCGACCGCCGCGGCGAGCAGCTTTTCGCAGCTGCTGACCCAGAAGACCGAACGCCGCGCCCGCATCGGGGCCGTGCGCGGCGGCGGGGTCACCACCGAGACGCCGGTGCCGCCCGGCGTCTGGGCACTCGATGTCGCGCACAGCGGCACGGTCTGCGCGCTCGATCCGGCGGCGATCTCGCTGTGGCGCGCCGATCCGTCGACGCCCGTCACCCTCACCGTCATGCGCCGCGGCGTGCCGACCCAGGTCAGCTTCACGGTCGGCCAGTCGACGACGGTGCTGCCGGCCTCGGTCGGCCTGCTCGACGGCGATGTGCTGACGATCAGCGGCCAGCCACGCCCGTCGACGCTGACGGTGCGCGTGCTGCCGCGCCAGGGCGATCTTGAAGGCCTGGGCGAAGCGCTCGTCGGCGCCGGCTGCCAGTCGCAGTTCGAGCGGCTGGCGGCGGTCAGCCGGGTTCCCGACGCGCCCTGAGTGGCGGACCCGACGCGTCGCCTGCCTGTTGCTGGATTTCTGTCCCTGCCGATTATCGCCTCCCGTTTCGCCATCATCGTGCCCGCCCGGGCGGCGTCGGTGCGCTTCCCGATGAAGCCGCTGGTGCCGCTGCGCGGGGCCGGCGGCACGCCCAAGCCGCTGGTGCAGCGCAGCTGGGAGGCGGCGATCGCCGTGCCCGGCGCGGCGCGGGTGGTGGTGGCGACCGACGATGATCGGATCGCCGCGGTCGTGCGCGGCTTCGGCGGCGAGGTGGTGCTGACGCCGGCCGCCTGCCGCAACGGCAGCGAGCGCTGCGCGGCGGTGCTGACCGCACTGGGCGAGGAATTCGATCTGGTCGTCAATCTGCAGGGCGATGCGCCGCTGACGCCGCCGGGCTTCGTGACGGCGCTGGTCGATGCCTTTGCGGCGGGCGATGGCTCCCTCCCGGTGCTGACGCCGGTGATCCGTGCCGATGCGGCGCTGCGGGCGCGGCTGCGCGCCGATGCGGCGGCCGGCCGGGTCGGCGGCACCACGGCGATCGCCGATGCCGCCGGCCGGGCGCTGTATTTTTCGAAGCATGTCCTGCCCCATGCGGCCCCGGGCGCGGACCCCGAGATGCTGTTCCATGTCGGCGTCTATGCCTATGCGCCGGCGGCACTGCGTGCCTATGCGGCGGCGCCGCCATCGGCGGCGGAGCTGTACGAGGGGCTGGAGCAGCTGCGCTTTCTCGACATGGCCGTGCCGGTCGCGCTGGTCGCGGTGCCTGCGCCGCCCGGCGACCTTTGGGAAGTCAACAACCCGGGCGATGTCGCGCTGGTCGAGGCGATGCTGGCGGCGCGGGGGATCGCGTGAGCCGGCAACGTTTCGGTGACGGCGTTGAAGCGTTCGGGCGGGATGGCTAAGGATCGATCGGTGACGTTGCTGGGCGCAGAGATCGGCGGGGCGAACCCGTTTTTCGTGATCGCCGGGCCTTGCGTGATCGAAAGCGCCGACATGGCGCTGCGAACCGCGGCGACGCTGGCCGAAATCGCCCGGCGGCGCGGCCTGCTGCTGATTTACAAGAGCAGTTTCGACAAGGCCAATCGCACCGCCGGCACCGCCTTTCGCGGGCCGGGGCTGGACGCCGGCCTGCGCATTCTCGAACGCGTCCGCGCCGAAACCGGGCTGCCGCTGCTCACCGATGTCCATGATGTCGGCCAGGTCGCCGCGGTCGCCGAAATTGTCGATGTCCTGCAGGTGCCGGCGTTCCTGGCGCGCCAGACCGACCTGATCGAGGCGGTGGCGGCGAGTGGCCGGCCGGTCAATTTCAAGAAGGCGCAGTTCATGGCGCCCGCCGAAATGGCGCCGCTGGTCGCCAAGGCGCGTGCCGCCGCGGCGGCGGCGGGTGTCGATCCGGTGCTGATGCTTTGCGAAAGGGGAACGAGTTTCGGCTACAACAATCTGGTCAGCGATATGCGCGGACTGGAGATCATGGCCGAAACCGGGTGCCCGATCGTGTTCGATGCGACGCATTCGGTGCAGGCGCCGGGGGCGCTCGGCACGGCCTCGGGGGGCGATCGCCGCTTCGTGCCGGTGCTGGCGCGGGCGGCGGTGGCGGTCGGCGTCGCCGGGCTGTTCCTCGAAACCCATCCCGATCCGCAGCACGCCCTGTCGGACGCAGCGACCGCCTGGCCGCTCGGCGAGTTCGAGGCGCTGATCGCCCGGCTGCAGGCCTTCGACGCCGTGGCAAAGCAGGCGGCATGAACATCGCCTGGCAGCCCGACGCGCCGATCGCGGCGCCATTGCCGGCGGCGGCGCGCGTCTTCCTGTTCCTGCAAGGCTTGCCGGGGCCGTTCTTCGCCCGGCTGGGGGCGGCGCTGGCGGCGGCCGGGGCGACGGTGCTGCGCGTCAATTTCAACGGCGGCGATGTTCGCGACTGGCCGGGCGGCATCGCCTTCCGCGGGCCGGCGCGCCACTGGCCGGCGGCGCTGGCAGCGCTGATCGAGGATCGCGGCATCACCGATATCGTGCTGTTCGGCGATAGTCGCCCGATGCACATCGCTGCCCGCCGCCTTGGCGCCGCGCGCGGCCTGGCCGTGCATGTCTTTGAGGAAGGCTATCTGCGGCCCGATTTCGTCACGCTGGAAGCCGGCGGCGTAAATGGTCATTCGCCGCTGCCCCGCGATCTCGCCCGTATCCGCGCCGCCGCCGCGCTATTGCCCGACGTGCCGGATTTTGCGCCGATCCCCGGCAATTTTCCGCGCCGGGCGCGCGAATCGGCGAGCTATTATGCCGCCTGCCTGGCGCTGAAGCCGCTGTTCCGTCACGCCGCCAGCCACCGCCCGGTCGGGCCGCTGCGCGAGGGGCTGGGCTGGCTTCAGCGCTTCGCCGGCCGCGCCGGCGAGGCGAAGCGGACGGCGGCAGGCATGGCCCGCGTCGAGGGCCGGCGCTATTTCGTGCTGCCGCTGCAGCTCGACAGCGACAGCCAGCTGCGCATCCATTCGCCCTTTGCCGGCATGGCCGCGGCGATCGGCGTCGTCGTCGCCAGTTTCGCCGCCACCGCGCCCGCCGGTACGCTGCTGCTGGTCAAGCAGCATCCGCTCGATCCGGCGCTGACCGACTGGCGGCGGCTGACGGCGGCAAAGGCCGCTGCCGCCGGCATCGCCGATCGCGTCGTGTTCATCGAAGGCGGCGAGATCGGCGCGATCGTCGCCGGCGCGGCGGGCGTGGTGACGGTCAATTCGACGACCGGCACGCTGGCGCTGGCGGCCGGCGTGCCGGTCAAGGTGCTCGGCACCGCCGTCTATGATGTCGCCGGTCTCACTGCCGCCGTGCCGCTCGACGGCTTCTGGGCGACGCCGGGGACGGTCGACGCCACTGCCTATGCGGCGTTGCGGCGGCTGCTCGTGCATCGCAGCCTGGTCCATGGCGGCTTTCACAGCGAGGCCGGGCTGGCCCGGCTCGTCGCCGGTGCCCGGGATCGGCTGCTCGGGATCGTGACGGGAGACGCTTCATGACCGCCGCCGCCGCCCGCCTTTCGGTTCGCGCCGCCGGCCATGATCGTTCGGCGCCGTTGCTGTTCGATCTGTCGCGGCTGATCTCGCGGGCCCGCCATCCGACCCCGACCGGTATCGACCGCGTCGATCTCGCCTATGCCGAAGCGCTGCTCGGCGCCGAACGCCGGGTCGCCTTCACCGGCCGCCTGCCCGGCCTTGGCCAATATGGCTTTTCCCGCCGTGCCGTGGCGCGCTTCGTCGCCGCCACCGCGGCGCGCTGGGCCGATCCCGAACCCGCCGGCACACCGCTGCGGCAATTGCTGCCCGGGATCGGCCGTGTCGCGCCGTTGCCGCCCGGCGCCATCCGGCTGATCGTCGCGCACCAGCTGCTCGATCGCGGCGCCGAGCTGCACCGGCAATTGCTGCGCCAGCAGACGCGGCTGGCGGTGTTCCTGCACGATGCCATCCCGGTCGAATATCCCGAATATGCCCGGCCCGGCGGCGATGCCCGCCACCGTCGCCGTCTCGCCACCGCCGCCGAATTCGCCGCGGGCGTCATTGTCAATTCGGCAGCGACGGCGGCGTCGCTGCGCGGTTTCCTGGGGCCGACGCCGCCGCCGCTGCTGGTCGCGCCGCTCGGGCTGACACCGCGCGGCGCCGTGCAGGCGCCGGCGCCGATCCGGCCCTATTTCCTGGTGCTCGGCACCATCGAGCCGCGCAAGAACCATCGCCTGCTGCTCGATGTCTGGCGCCGGCTCGCCGATTCGCTGCCGCCGGCGCAGGTACCGCGGCTGGTTATCGCCGGGCGCCGCGGCTGGGAGAATCGCGAAGTCTTCGATCGCCTCGATCGCTGCCCGGTGGTGGCGGCGCATGTCGACGAAGTCGGCCGTATCCCCGATGCGATGCTGCCCGAACTGATCGCCGGCGCCCGCGCCGTGCTGATGCCGAGCTTCGCCGAAGGCTTCGGTCTGCCGGTCGCGGAAGCGCTGGCGCTGGGCGTGCCGGTGATCGCCTCCGACTTGCCGGCGCACCGCGAAGTGGGCGGCGCCGTGCCCGATTATCTCGATCCGCTCGATGGTCCCGGCTGGCAGGCGGCGATCATCGATCACGCCCGGCCCGGCAGCGCCCGCCGCGCCGCGCAGCGCGAGCGGCTGCCGAGCTGGCAGGCGCCGAACTGGCCGGCGCATTTCGCCGCGGTATTTGCCTTTCTGGATGGGCTGTGAGGGTGGCGATGGTCGTGTCCCTATGCGTCATCCCGGGCTCGACCCGGGACCCAGCTACACTTCCTGCCCCGAGCCAAGAAAACTGGGCCCCGGGTCAAGCCCGGGGTGACATGGTGAAGGACGGCGCGCCATGAGCATCGCCCGCGGAGCCGCCGTCCAGGCCAATGTCGTCGGCGCCCTCATCCTGCGCGAACTGCATACCCGCTTCGGGCGCGACAATATCGGCTATCTGTGGATCTTCGCCGAACCGATGCTGCTCGCCATCGCCGTGGCGGCGCTGCATGCCGGCGAGCATCTGCGCTATCTCGGCGGGCTGCGGCCGGTGCCGTTCGCGCTGGTCGGCTATGGCTTGTTCATCGCCTTCCGCTCGATCCTGACCCGCGCCGAAAGCCTGCTCGAGGCCAATCGCCCGCTATTGTTCCACCGCCAGGTGACCCTGTTCGACATGCTGGCGGCGCGCGCGCTGCTGGAAGGTGCCAGCACGCTCACCGTGCTGACGCTGCTGCTGACGGTGGCAACGTTGCTGGGCTATGCCGACCCGCCGGCGCGGCCGGAAGTGCTGCTCGGCGCGGCGGTGCTGATGCTGTGGCTCAGCTTCGCGTTGTCGATGCTGGTGGCGGCGGCGGCGCAGCGCAGCGCGGTGTTCGCGCGGCTGCTGCACCCCTTCCTTTACCTGCTGCTGCCACTGTCGGGGGCCTTTTACGTGCTCGCCTGGCTGCCCGGCGGGGTGCGCGAGCTGCTGGCGCCGGTGCCGCTGGTGCAGATTTTCGAGCTGGCGCGGCGCGGGCTGTTCGCTGCCTATGATGCCCGCTACGTCGACCTGCCATGGATCATCGCCTGGTGCCTCGGCTTGACCTTGGCGGGGATGCTGGCACTGAAGGGCGTCCGCCGCCACATCGAGCTTGCCTGATGGATCATGTCCGCCTGCCCGACCCCGGCGACGAGGTCACCGCCACCCCGGCCCCGGCCGATGCAGTCGCTGCCGCGCCGCGCGCCGAGGCCGCGCCCGCTCCCGGGGCCTCACAATGGCGATCGGCGGCGCCGGCGGTGGTCGCACCGCCGCGGCGCGCCTGGCCGATGCCGCACTGGTCGTTCCTCGCCTTTGTGCTGTTGCCCGGCGTGCTCGCCGCGCTCTATTTCCTCGTCATCGCCGCCGATCAGTATGAATCGGAAAGCGTTTTCGTGGTGCGCGGCATCGAGGCGCCGCGCGGCCAATCGAGCCTGACCGAATTGCTCGGCGCCGGCCTGGCGAGCGGCGGCGGCGGTGCCGAAAGCCGCAGCGTCGGCGAATATCTGCTCAGCCATGACGCCGTGCGTGCGCTTGCCGCCGATGGCATCGACCTGGTCGCGATCTTCCGCCGGCCGGAAGCCGATGCGATTTCGCGACTGTGGTTCGAACGGCCGCGCGCCGAAACCCTGCTGCGCCATTATCGCGGCAAGGTGGCGCTGGCCTATGATCCCGATGACGGGATGACGCGGCTGACGGTGCGCGCCTATCGCCCCGCCGATGCGCTGGCGGTGTCGCGGGCGCTGCTCAAATTGGGCGAGGCGCGGGTCAACAGCTTCAATGACCGGGCGCTGCGCACGGTGACGGCGGCTTCCGGCCGCGATGTCGCGGCGGCCGAGGCCGAACTGGCCGATATCCAGCGCCGGCTGACGCGCTTCCGTGAGGTCCGCCGGGACATCGATCCGCGCCGCAACGCCGCCGGCACCCAGGAACTGGTCGGCGACCTCGAAGGCCAGCTGGCGGCGGCGCGCGCCCAGGCCGCGGCAATGCGCCGGGTGCTGACGCCGGGCAGTCCGCAGCTGGTGGCGATCGAGGCGCGCATCGCCGGGCTGCAGGGCCAGGTCGGCGCGCAATCGGCACGGCTTACGGGTCGCGGCGCCACGCTGGCACCGCGGCTCGCCGATTTCGAGGAACTGGTGCTGCGCCAGGGCTTTGCCGCCAAGCGCTATGAAGCGGCGCGCACCGCCCAGGAAGCGGCGCGACTGCAGGCGATCCGCCAGCAATTGTTCGTGGTGCCGGTGGTCGAGCCCAATCTGGCGGAAAAGTCGCTCTATCCGCGCCGCTGGACCAGCCTTGGCGCGATCCTCGCCGGGCTGCTGGTCGCCTGGGGCATCGGCTGGCTGCTGGTGGCGGGCTTCCGCGAACACGCGGACTGAGTCGCCATCCCGGCAAGGGGGAGGGAGGAATTACGCCGCCATCGCCCCGGCATAGGCAGCTAGCGCCGTCTCCAGATCGGCGTGGATGGTCAGCCGGCCGTCGATCAGTGTCGCGCCCTGGCGGCAATAGAGCGCCAGCACGCCGGGATCATGGCTGACCATCACCAGCGTGCCGTGTTCGCGGCGGGCCATCAGCGCATCGTGGCAGCGCTGCTGGAAGCGGGCATCGCCGGCGGCGATGATTTCATCGACCAGATAGCAGTCGAAATCGACCGCCAGGCTGACGGCGAAGGCCAGTCGCGCCATCATCCCGGCCGAATAGGTGCGCACCGGCATCTTCAGATAGGCGCCAAGTTCGGCGAAATCGTCGACGAAGGCGAGGGTTTCGGTGATGTCGCGGCCATAGATGCGGGCCACGAAACGGGCATTGTCGGCGCCGGACAGCGAGGATTGGAAGGCGCTGCCATGGCCCAATGGCCAGGAAACCGACATTCCGCGCTCGATCCTGCCCGTTGAAGGCGTCTCGACGCCGGCGATCAGGCGCAGCAGCGTCGATTTGCCGGCGCCATTGGCACCACAGATGGCCAGCGCGGCGCCGCGTTCGAGCGTGAAACTGGCATCGTCGAGCACCCGGCGCACGCCGGAACGGGTGCGATATTGCTTGCCGACGCCGGTGAAGCGGATCATTGGCGGCGCCGAAGGCGTGGGGCAGGGGGCTCGAAGCGCGACATGCACCGGGCCTATCCGCCGCGAGCAGGCCGGGCAAGCGACGCTTTTCGATGCGGTTTCGCATTCGCTTCACGCGCAATGGGTGCTTATTGCACGTAGAACCGCTCACAAAATGGGGCCTGGGGCCCACGGCCCCAGCCGCCGGAGGCCTGTTTCCTTGCATTTGGACCCCATCCGCGTGCTGATCGACGCCCGCTGGCACGGCCGCGGCGATGGCAGCGGCATCGCCGGCTATGGCGACACGCTGGCGGCGGCGATCCATCTGGCCGGCGGACAGGCCGAACGTCTCGTAGATGGTGGTGCCGGGGCGGCACGCGGCGCGTGGCGGCGGGCGGTCGCCGGGCTGCACCCGCGCCAGGCGCAGGTGGAAACGGGGCTTTGGCGCGCCGATGACGTGTTCCGTTCGGCGCGCGAGGGGTTCGTTTTGACCGGGCGGCTGCTGCCGTTGGCGATCGCCGACGGGCCGGGGCTGGCGCATTGGACGCATCCACTGGCGCTGCGGCTGCGCAATGCCATCAACATCTGGACGATTCACGATGCGATTCCGCTCGGGCCGCCGGGGCTGACGGCGATGCGAAGGGGGCGCCACCAGCGGCTGCTGCGTGCGATTGCGGCGCGTGCCGACCATCTGGTGACGGTTTCGGACCATGCCCGCGGCGAATTGATCGCGGCTTTGGGCCTCGATCCGGCACGAATCACCACGGTGATGCCCGCCGGCGCGCTGACGACCGACCCTCCCACCCCCGATCCGGCGCATCCGCCGGGCAGCTACTGGATCGCGCTTGGCCGCCGCGACCGCCGCAAGAATCTGCCGCGGCTGGTGGCGGCGTGGGCAGCGAGCGGCAGCGCGCGGCCGCTGCTCATCGTCGGTCCCGATGGCGACGAGACCGCGGATCTGGCGGCGCCCGGGGTCATCGTCACCGGCTGGCTGCCGCCGGAACGGGTCGCGGCGCTGCTCGCCCATGCCGGCGGCCTGCTGATGCCGAGCCTGGCCGAAGGCTTCGGCCTGCCGATCGTCGAGGCGATGGCGCTGGGGGTGCCGGTGCTGACCAGCGCCGGCGGCGCCACCCAGGAAGTCGCCGGCGGGGCGGCGCTGCTGGTCGATGCGCGCGATGTCCGCGCCATCGCCGCCGGCATCGCCGCGCTCGAAAACCCGGCAACTGCCGCCGAATTCGTCGCGCGGGGCCGGGTGCGCGCCGCTGAATTCACACTTTCGGCCTATGCGGAACGCCTTGCGAGCCTCTATCGCACCCTGTCCGGCGGCCGGCCGGCAGTGTAACGGGTGGCGCGGTGACCAAAGCACGGATCATGATCGACGGTTTCAACCTCGCGCTGCCGCGCGGGACCGGCGTTTCGACCTATGGTTTCAGCCTGGCCGCCAATCTGCGCGACATGGGGCATCCGGTCGAAGCACTCTACGGCCTGCGCATGGGCTTCAATCCCAAGCTGCGCGAGATCATGTTCTTCGAAAGCCTGGGGAGCCAGCACGAGACGCGGGTGCCGCGTCCGCTCAGCTGGGCCTGGACCAAGGAGATCGCGGCGCTGGCGCTGGCGCCGCGCGGCAAGCCGGTGCCGCGCACGGGCAATGTCGAAACCGGTGCCTTCGCGCACCGCCTGCCGGAATTCGACCGGCTGCTGTCGATCCCCGATGTCTTCGATCGCGGCGCCCGGCATTTCCGCCGCTTCCGGCGCTTCCTCACCGTGCGGGTGCCCAACCCGCCCGCGGTCATGCACTGGACCTATCCGGTGCCGGTGCGGCTGGCCGGGGCGCGCAACATCTACACGCTGCATGATCTCGTGCCGCTGCGGCTGCCCTATGCGACGCTCGACAACAAGCGCGCCTATTGGCGGCTGATCCGCGAGGTCGCGCGCACCGCCGATCATATCGTGACGGTGTCCGAAGCCAGCAAGAACGACATCAACGCGCTGTTCAAGGTGCCGGCGGAGCGGCTGACCAACAGCTATCAGTCGGTCCGCGTGCCGGCCTATCTGCGCGCCATCGGCGAGGAAGAGATCGAAGCCGGCATCCGCGGCGTCTTCAACCTGCCCTATCAGGGCTATTTCCTGTTCTTCGGCGCCGTCGAGCCCAAGAAGAATGTCGGCCGATTGATCGAGGCCTATCTTTCCCTGTCGACCGATACCCATCTCGTCATCGCCGGCACCCGCGCCTGGCATGCCGATGAGGAACTGCGGCTGCTTGAGCGCGACGAGACCCAGCCGCTGCGTGCCGCCTTCCGCCGCATCCGGCGCGTCGGCTATCTGCCGCGCTCGCTGCTGATGCGGCTTGCTCGCGGCGCGCGGGCGGTTACCTTCCCTTCGCTTTACGAAGGGTTCGGGTTGCCGGTGCTGGAAGCGATGCAATTGGGGGTGCCGGTGTTGACCAGCAGAGGCAGTTCGCTGACCGAAGTCGCCGGCGATGCCGCAGTGCTGGTCGATCCCTATGACGTGCGCGACATTGCCAATGGCCTGCGCGCGCTCGATACCGATGCCGCGCTGCGCGCCAGGCTGGCGGCGGCGGGGCCGGTGCAGGCGGCGCGCTATTCGGATGCCGCCTATCAGGCGCGGCTGGCGGCGATCTATGACCAGGTGCTGGGGATGAAACGGCGATGAGGCATTTGGCGATCACCGTGTCGCTGCTGGCGCTCGCCGGCTGCGCCTCGCTGCCGTCGGGCGGGCCAACCATGGGCCAGGTGCTGCGCCCGGCGACCGAGACGCTGGGCGCACCGATCCGGGTGGTGGCGGTGGAGGCGATGAGGCTGCCGCCGCTGCCGGCCGGCGAAGCGCCCGATCCGGCACCGCCGTTCGGCGACGCGCCGGAGCTTTCCGGGCGGATCGCGCCGGGCGATATCGTCGGCATCACCATCTTCGAAGTCGGCGTGTCGCTGTTCGGCAATGCCGCCGCAGCAGCGCCCGGCAGCACCTCGCCGATGCCGGCTGCTGCCGGCCAGTCGCTGCCCGCCCGCCCGATCGGCGGCGACGGGCTGATTTCGGTGCCCTATGCCGGCGACATCCGCGTTGTCGGCCGCACGCCGCGCGACGTGGAGGCGGCGATCGAGGCGCGGCTGAAGGGCCGCAGCCAGGCGGCGCAGGCAATCGTCAGCGTGACGCCGGGGCCGACGCGCGCCATCATCGTGTCGGGCGACGTCCGCCAGCCCGGCCGCCAGCCCCTGAGCCTTGCCGGCGAACGCCTGTCCGACGCCATCGCCGGCGCCGGTGGCCCGGCGCAGCGCCGCGCCGATACCATCGTCCGCATCACCCGCGACGGCGTCACCGCCAGCCGCCGGCTCGATCGCCTCGTCGTCGGCAGCGCCGCCGATGTGCGGCTGGCGCCCGGCGACCGGATCGAACTGGTCCGCGAAGCGCGCAGCTTCACCGTGCTGGGTGCCACCCGCACCGTCGCCGAAGTGCCGTTCGAGGCGGATCGGGTGACGCTCGCCGAAGCCATCGCCCGCGCCGGCGGGCCGCTCGACGATCGCGCCGATGCCCGCGGCGTCTTCCTGTTCCGCTTCGAGGTCGAAAACGGCGTCGAAGTGCCGGTGATCTACCGGCTCGACCTGATCAACCCCCAGGCCTATTTCGCCGCGCAGCGTTTCCTGATGCGCGAAAAGGACGTGCTGTTCGTCGCCAATGCCCGCGCCAACAGCGTCCAGCGCTTCCTCACCCTGCTCAACCTGCTCAGCTCGCCGGCACTCGGCGCCGCCGTGCTGACGCGCTGACCGGGGCGGCTCCACTGGACGATCTCCCGCCCATTGCGTGCCTGACCGGCATCGCCGCCTGGAAGCGTCGCCGCATCCGGGCGCTGCTCGGCGGCGCCGTGCCGCACGAGGCAACGGCGGCGCGGGCGGTGGCGCTGGCGCAGGCGGCGGGCGGCGCCGTCGCCACCTGGGCGTCGCGGGCGCCGCCGGGGCTGGCGGCGATCGCGACGGCGCAAGGGGTGCCGGTCTATCGGATCGAGGATGGTTTCATCCGCTCGGCGGGGCTGGGGGCCAAGCTGGTGCCGCCCTGTTCGATCGTCGTCGATCGCCGCGGCGCGCATTTCGATCCATCGGGCCCGAGCGATCTCGAAATGCTGCTGCAGCACGGCGATTTTTCCGACGAACTGCTGACGCGAGCCGAGGCGCTGGCGGCGCAGATCGTGGCGCGCGGCGTCACCAAGTACAATCTGACCGGCCGTGCCCCGGTGCTGCCGGCGCGTGGGTCGCAGCGCATCGTGCTGGTGCCGGGGCAGGTCACCGACGATCGCTCCGTCACCCATGGCGGCGCCGGCATTGTCGACATGGCCGATCTGCTGGCGCGGGTGCGCGCCGAGGAGCCCGATGCCTTCATCCTGTTCAAGCCGCACCCCGATGTCGATGCCAGGCTGCGGCGCGGCGCGCTGCCCGATGCCGAGGCGCTGCGGCATGTCGACCGGGTGGTGCGCGGCGCCGCGCTGGCGCCGCTGCTCGCCCGCGTCGATGCCGTGCATGTGCTGACATCGCAGACCGGGTTCGAGGCGCTGCTGCGCGGCCGCGAGGTGATCTGCCATGGCCAGCCGTTCTTTGCCGGCTGGGGGCTGACGCGCGACCTGGTGCCGATCCCGCGCCGCAGCCGCCGGCTCGGCCTGGCCGAACT
>JAIXZK010000173.1 GCA_027489695.1 Sphingomonadales bacterium | reverse complement strand
TCAAGGCGGCGATCGATGCCGTTTCCAAGGCCGTCGCCGATTTCCGCGCGGCCCACGCCGAGGAGATCAAGGGCATCGAGAAGAAGTTCGACGATGTCGTGACCCAGGACAAGCTGAAGAAGATCAACGACGCACTCGACGACGCGATCGCGAAGAAGGACGCGCTCGACAAGCGCCTGCTCGACGTCGAGAAGAAGATGGGCCGCCCGGGTGGCGGCGACGACAAGGCCGAACAGGCGGCCGAGCTGGAGCTGAAGGGCTTCAACACCGGCATCCGCAGCTGGACCCCCCAGGGCCTGACGCCGCCGACCTTCGACGCGGACTCCTATGCCGAGTACAAGGCGGGCTTCATCGGCTACCTGACCAAGGGCCGCGCGATCGGCCTGGAAGGCAAGGACATGACCGTCGTGTCCGATCCGGACGGCGGTTACCTGGTGCCGGCCGACATGTCCGGCCGCATCGTCACGCGCCTGCGCGACACCTCGCCGATGCGCCAATATGCCAATCTGGTTTCGACCACCAGCGACAGCCTGGAAGGCATCAACGACCTCGACGAGGCCGGCGCCGGCTGGGTCGGCGAGACCGAAACCCGGTCGGACACCGCTACCCCGCAGGTCGGCAAATACGCCATTCCGGTGCACGAGATGTATGCCCAGCCGCGGGCCAGCCAGAAGATGCTGGACGATGCCGCAGTGGACATCGAGGCCTGGCTGGCGGGCAAGGTCACCGATCGCTTCTCGCGCCTGGAAAATGCAGCGTTCGTCGGCGGCAGCGGTGTCGCCCGGCCGCGAGGCTTCGCCGACTATGCCACCGCCGCCACCGCCGATGCGTCGCGCGCCTGGGGCACGCTGCAGCACCGCCTGACCGGCGCGAACGGCGCCTTCGCTTCGTCCAACCCGGGCGATGTGTTCTTCGACCTGGTCGCCGACCTGAAGCCGCACTTCCTGCCGGGCGCCGCCTTCTACACCCGGCGCACGATCGTCGCGGCGATCCGCAAGTTCAAGGGCGCGACGACGGGCGATTATCTGTGGCAGCCCGGCCTGCAGGCCGGCCAGCCGCAGAGCATCCTCGGCTATCCGGTGCGGCTGTTCGAAGACATGCCGGCGCTGGGCGCGGGCTCGCTCAGCCTGGCCTTCGGCGACATGATGCAGGCGTACACCATCGTCGATCGGGTCGGCCAGCGCGTGCTGCGCGACCCGTTCACCGCCAAGCCGTTCATCCGCTTCTACACCACGAAGCGCGTCGGCGGCGGCATCGTCGACTTCGAAGCCCTGAAGTTCCTGAACTTCAGCTCCTGACCCTGGCAGCGCCGGGCCGGTGGGTCCGGCGCCGTTTCCCTTCGGCCTGGCCTAGGCGATCGCCGGCCCGCCATTTCAGCAAAGGAACTCCAGAATGCGCGATCTCGCATCGAATCTTGCCCGCCTCGTCGCCGTTTTCCCGGCGGTGCTGACGGCCAGCCCGACCCCCACCGTCATCGATCGCCGCGGTTTCCGCAGCCTGGCGATCATCATCCAGACCGGCGCCGGCGGCATCACCTTCACCGGCACCAACAAGCTGGAAAACATCATCGAGCATTCCGATGACAACAGCACTTTCACGGCCGTCGCCGCTGCCGACCTGCTGACCGGCCAGGGCACCAACCCGACCGTCGCCGCCGGCGGCATCGTCGAAAGCTATGTCGCCGCCAAGGCTGCCGCCTCGACCAACGAATATGGTTACATCGGCAGCAAGCGCTTCGTCCGCGTCACCCCGACCTTCGGCGGCACCCATGCCACCGGCACCGTCGTCGGCGTGCTGGCGCTGCTCGGCCACCCGCTGCTGTCGCCGGCGAGCTGATCGAACCCTCCAGGGGCGATCCTCCCCTGTTGCCAACTGGGGCCGGTGGTGACGCCGGCCCCATTCCTTTTCCAGCCGGAGATCCTGAGCCATGGCCAAATCCGCAGTTACCGCCGTCCTCGATGCGCCGCTCGACGTGATCGCGACGGCCACCGAAATGTACCCTTGCGAAGGCCAGCCGACGAGCCGGGCCGATGCGATCAGCAAGTCGGCTTCGCTGGCGATCGCGCTCGATTCGGGTGACTTCGCCAAATCGACCCAGGGCACGGCCCGCCGCCTGACCGTGGCCGCGCAGAGCGCCACCGCCAATGCCAGCCGGCCGGTCGACCATGTCGCGCTGTGCTCCGGTTCGGTGCTTCTGGCGGTGACCACGTCGCCGTCGCAGAACGCCAACAACGGTTCGCCGATCAACATCGCCGCCTTCACGATCGACAGCCCGCTGCCCGTCTGAGGGGCGCGGGCGACAGGTTCCGGGGCGACGCGGGGTAACCGATGGCAATCATTTCGGCGAGCGTCGAGACCAACGGCTGGGTGCTGCGCCTGGTCGTTTCCGGCAGCCTCGGCACCTTTGCGAGCTACACGCTCGACCCCGATGGCACGCCCCGCGTCGCGCTGGCGGCCAGCCATGGCGGCTTTGCGGTCTCGGCCGGCGAGGCGGTCTCCGCCACCATCACCCGCGCGCTGGTCGCGACCAAGCCGCTGCGCAAGCCGGTCAACCCGGCCTCGCCGAACACCAAGGTCATCGACGAGACCGATCTCGGCGGCGGCCAGATCGCGGTGCGGCTGGCGCTTTCGGAGCATGTCTACGCGACCGACACCAGCCTGACCCTGGGCGTGCTGGCCGGCTGGCGGACCGGCGAGGGCGCCGCCAGCGGGATCAGCGTCACCAACGATTCGACCGTCGTCGCGCCGGTGCCGATTTTCCGCTGGGCGCGGCCGAGTTACGACGTCGTCGCCGCGCAGTTCCGGTTGTCGCTCGTCGTCGCGTCGCACCACCCGAACGGGTACCAGCCGGTCGCCGGGGTGAAGTTCACCACCACCGATGGCACGACGGTAAAGACCGTCTGGGCGACGGCGCTGGCCACCGACAATGATTATGGCGACGCGCTGCGCTGCTACACCGTCCTGATCGATCCCACGACGGCGACGGCGCTGACCGCGGGACTGCTGCGCTGCGACGCCGAGGTCTATCCCTGGCTGGGTTCGATGCGGTCGACCGATCCGGCCGGCACCAAATCGATGGCGACGCTGCGCACCGATGGTTATTCGGTGGCGGC
>JAIXZK010000317.1 GCA_027489695.1 Sphingomonadales bacterium | reverse complement strand
AGGGGGATTTCTACGTCGCCTGTGCCGCTGCCGGGCTGCCGACGCCGGCATTCCACCGCGTTCGCGATGTCGCCGGCTTCGATGCGGCGCTCGCCGATCTGGCGGCAGCGGGGCACAATGCGTGCGTGAAACCGCCCTATGGCGTGTTCGGATCGGGTTATTTCCGGCTGGAAACGGCGGCGCGGCTGTTCCCCTTGTTGCAAAGAATCGACGATCGCGTGCTCCCGGTCGCGACAATGCGCACGGCAATCGCCGAAATGGGCAATGAAATGCCCGAACTTCTGGTCATGCAGCATCTGCCGGGGCCGGAATCGAGCATCGATGCGGTATGCGATTCCGGCCGCATGGTGGCGGCGACGGTCAGGACCAAGCAGGGCAACCACCAGATCATCACCGGCGAAGGCCCGGCGTTTGATCTCGCGGCGCGGCTGGTTTCGGCGTTCGGCCTGTCCAATCTGGTCAACATCCAGGTGAAACAGGCCGCTTGCGGCACGCCCCATGTGCTCGAAATCAATCCGCGCATGAGCGGTGGTTGCGGCTGGGCGAACCTCGCCGGGGTCAATCTGCCCTGGCTGCAGCTGCTTGCCGCTACCGGTGGCCTGCCGGAAGTGCTGCCGCGGGCGCGCGAAACCCGCATTGCCGTCACCAGCACGGCGGTCCTGCTGCCGGCGGAAGCCGAAAATGCGTGAAATCCGCCCCGGCGAGCGCCTCGATATTGCCACCGGCCGGCATCTCTTGCGGCTTTCGGGCGCGGATTCGCACGTCTTTGCCGGCCTGGATGCCCTGGTCCTGCCGCTGCTCGCCGGCGATCGGGCGGCGCCGGCACTGCTGCCGAATGGCCAGGATGCGGCGGTGCAGTTCCAGCCGGGCAGCGGCATCGCCGTCGATCTGGCGGCGATTCCGCCCGAAACCCAGCGGCTGCTGGTGGTTCTGCACGTCATCGGTGGCCCGCAGGCGCCGATCGGCATCGATTCGGTGCGCGAAATCACCGCCGAAATCGAAGGTTTCGGCCGGTTGCGCCTCGATACCAACGGCCGCCGCGAGGCCGCGCTGATCCTGATCGAATTCTATCGCCGTGGTTCCGGCTGGCGGCTGGCGGCGCCGGCGCAAGGCTTTGTCGCCGGCGTTCCGGGTATCGAAGCGGCCTATAGCACCCGCATCGACCTGCCTTTCGTGCCGCCGCCGCCCGCCGGCGACCGCGATTCCGATTACGGCGCGCCGCCACCGCGCGGTTCGGGCGGCGGCGGCTCGGGTTTTGTCGTCGCGCCGCGCCTGATCGTCACCAATCACCATGTCATCGTCCATGCGACCGACATCGCGGTTGCCGTCGGCGGCGCGCCGACAGCGGCAAGACTGGTGGCAAGCGACCCCATCAACGACATTGCCCTGCTCGAAATTGGCCATGATGCCCCCGGAATCGCCGCCTTTCGCGGCGATTCCGAGATCGATCTGGGCGAGGATGTCATCGTCGCCGGCTTCCCCTTGCAGAATATCCTTGGCCAGGGGCCGCAGATTTCGGCGGGAAATGTCTCGGCCCTGAGCGGTCCGCGCGGCGATTCGGGCGTGCTGCAATTCACCTCGCCAATCGGTTCGGGCAGCAGCGGCGGGCCGATTCACGATTGTTCGGGGCTGATCGTCGGGCTGGTGCGTTCGGTGCTGCGCCACGACATGCAGGATACCATCGCCCAGAACATCAATTTCGGCGTGAAAGCCGTGCTGGTGCAGAGTTTCCTGCACGCCGCCGGGGTCGCGGTGCAGCGTGCCACGCCCGGATCGTCGCTGCCGCGCGCCGAACTCGCCCGCCGCGCCCGCGCCTGGCTGGCCCGGATCGATGTCCGTTACTAACCGCGTCGAACTGCCGGCGGGGACGGTATCCGTCACCGTCGCGCCCGGGTCGATGCCCTTGGCGACGCTTTGCGATTTTGCCGCGCGCAACAACCCGCGCCGCGGATTTCTGGTGGTTTCCAAGGTGCTTGGCCGCCATTTGCCGACGCCGCCAGCGGCCATGGCCGGGGCGATGGCAGCATTGGCGGCGCGGCTCGACGATCTGCCCGGGCCGGTGCTCGTCATCGGCATGGCCGAAACCGCGGTCGCACTCGGCCAGGGCGTCCATGAAGCGCTGGCGCGCGACGACAGCCTCTACCTGCCGAGCACTCGCCAGCAAGTTGCCGGCGAGGTCATGCTGCGCTTTGCCGAGCCGCACAGTCATGCCGCGGCGCATCTCCTCTATCGCCCGCAAGAGCCTGAATTGGCAGCACGATTGGCGGCAGCACGGAGCCTGGTGCTGGTCGATGACGAATGCTCGACGGGCACGACGCTCGCCAATCTCGGCCGGGCGCTGGCGGCGCAACTGCCACGGCTGGAGGCGGTGCGCGTCGCGGTGCTGACCGACTGGTCGCCCGATCACGACTGGCTGGCGGCGATGCCGGCGCCGGCGGCCATCGTCAGCCTGTTGCAGGGGCGCCTGGAATGGACTGCGCGCCCCGATTATGCGCCGCCCGCGCCGCCGCCGGCGGCCGCTGCCGATGCGCTGGGGTCATTGAAAACGCACCGTAATTTCGGCCGGCTCGGAGTGGCGCGCGAAGGCTGGGACGTCGAACCGCTCGCCGACCGGCTGGCCCGGCGCTTTGCCGGTGTCGCTGGCCTGCGCGTGCTCGGTACGGGAGAATTCACCTGGCCGCCGTTCCAGCTCGCCCGGGCACTGGCGGCGCGCGGGCTGGACGTCACCGTGCAGGCAACGACGCGCAGCCCCATCCACCCCGGCGGCGCCATCGACAGCGCACTGACATTCCAAGACAATTATGGCACGCCGGTGCCCAATTACCTCTACAATTGCGCCCCCGACCCCGAACGCCCGGTGCTGGTCTGCCATGAAACCCAGGGCGTCGATCCGGCGCTGCTGGCGGCACTTGGCGCCGAAGCCATCGACATGACGGCGGAAACATGAACCCCGCCGCAATAGCTCTCGTCGATATTGACGACACGCTGATCCAGACCCGCCGCAAATGCCCGGCGGGGGTCGAACTGACGCCGATCGGCTTCGACAGCCAGGGCAATCCGGTGAGTTTTGCAACGCCGGAACAGGTTCGCCTGATCGACTGGCTGGCGGCGAGCACGGTGTTTTTCGCGGTCACGGCGCGCAGTATCGACGCGCTCGGCCGCACCCGCCTGCCCTTCGCAGGGGCGATCGCGGCGCATGGCGGCGTCATTCTGACGGGCGGCCATGCAGATCCGCCGGAAAATCGCGCCGATTGGGCCGCGCACATGGCGGCGACGCTGGCGCCGCACCAGCCGAAACTCGCCGATTACGCCCGAATCTTCGCCGAAATCGCCGCGGAATCGGGGCTGAACCTGCGCATCCGCATCGTCGAAGAGGCTGGACTGCCGCTCTATGTCGTCGCCAGCCATGACGACGAGGCGGCATTGCACCGGCTTTGCGCCCCCATCCTCACCGATTTGCCCTCCGAATGGACCGCGCACGTCCATGGCCGCGTCGTTGCGCTGCTGCCGCCGGGGCTCGGCAAGGCCCATGCCGTGGCGCACATCCTGCCGGAACTGCGCGCGAAATGGCCGGGACGGCCGGTGATCGGCATCGGCGACGCGCTGACCGATGCCGGATTCATGGCACTTTGCGACTATGCCATGACGCCGACCGGCTCGCCATTGGCCGAACGGCTGCTGAAATGACGGTGCGCGCGCCCTTTTCCGGCAGCTATGCCGCCGGCGATGTCGATTTCCTGCTGACGCCGATCGAGCTGCCGACCATCGATGTCGCCGCGAAAGAGGTGCTGATCCAGTCCGGCAAGGCCCATTATTCCGAACTTTTGTCGCCCGAATCCGCCCCCGGCGCCGACTATCTCGCCATCTACGAGGCGGCACTGGCCGCCAATGCCGCGCGCCTCGCCAGCCATATCGCCGCACTGGCCATCGGAATTGCGGCGCAGGGCCGGCCGCAACCGCTCGCCCTGGTGTCATTGGCCCGCGCCGGCACGCCGATCGGCGTGCTGCTGCGCCGGCAATTGCAGCGCATGGGGATCGAATCCGTGCATTATTCGGTCAGCATCGTCCGCGATCATGGCCTCGATGCCGCCGCCATGGCGCATGTCCTGGCCCGCCACGCTCCAACAAGCGTGGTTTTCATCGATGGCTGGACCGGCAAGGGCGTCATCGCCGCCGAACTGCGCGGGCCCCGCGGCGCCCCGGCCAGCGGCATCGACCCCTTCCTGGCCGTCGTCGCCGATCCCGCCGGCAGGGCCGATCTCGCCGCCACTTGCGCCGATTATGTCATCCCCTCGGGGCTATTGAACGGCATCGTCTCGGGCCTGGTCAGCCGTTCGGTGCGCAGCGCCGCGCTGCCGGCGGGCGCTTTCCACGGCT
>JAIXZK010000162.1 GCA_027489695.1 Sphingomonadales bacterium | reverse complement strand
TGTAGCGCAGTCCGCCGGTCACCGCGAAGCGCGGCGCCACGACATAGGAACCACCGCGTTCAAGCGACTAACGGCGCTCCAGCGGCGCCAGGAACAGCAGCGAGCCCTTTTCGGCATTGCCCTGCAGGCGGGTGCGCCAGTTGCGGCCGGTATTGCCGATGCCGACGCCGACGATATCCTTGGCGGCGGCCAGGCCGTTGATGCCCGATTCGACATGGCCGAAGGCGGTATTGACGGTAATGCCGCGCCAAGCGACCGACAGGTCGACATTATAGCTCGACGGCGCCGCCGAAGCGCTGGCTTCCACCGGCGCACCGGCGCGCGAGCGATCGGTGCCCGGCGCCGAAACCCGCGTCGCCAGACCAAGCGACACAGCCTTGCGCGAATCGCTCTGGCCCGAAGGCGTGAAGCGGAAAGCACGTTCGACGGTCTGCACGCGCGCTGCGGCAGGGCCAGAGGCGGTGAAGGTGAAGCGGGCGTCGTCGATGCCGGGCGCCTGGAACGGCACCAGCGGCGTTTCGATGGTGAAGCGCGGCTTGACGGATTTCGGTGTCGCCTTGCCGGTGGCAGCGGCGGCGGGCATCGCCAGCAGCATCGCCAGGGCAGCGGCAGCCAGGCCGGCACGCGTCGCCGAACGCCGGAAAAATTCCCGCGCCGGAGCCTCCGCTGGCTCGAAATGGCCCAAATGCCGAATCATGCCTTTCCTACCTAGCAAGCGCCGGCGTCCGGACAAGCCACCGATACCGATAAGGGTTGGCGGCGACGCGATTCTGCGGCGCATTGTGGTATGTTACGCACAGTATCGCCACAAACCCCTGAATTTGGGTGAATCGCGCCGCCGCCGGCAAAGGCTTGGCGCCAGGCCGGCGGGGTGCCTATAAGCGCGCTTTCCTGCTGCGTTTCGAAAAGGCCTGTCGATGCGTCCCACTACGCTTGCACTGCTGTTGGCGCTGCTCGTGCCGCTCGCGGCGTGCGGCAAGAAGGATCGGGTGAAAGTTACCGAAGCCCCGGCCCGTGTCACCACCATCGGCGTCAACAGCTATCTGTGGCGTGCCAGCCTCGATACCATCGGTTTCATGCCGCTGGCTCAGGTCGATTCGAACGGCGGCGTCATCATCACCGACTGGTATGCGACGCCGCAGACCCCGAACGAGCGCGTCAAGGTGACCATCGCCATCCTCGACACCGAATTGCGCGCCGATGCCATCCGCGTATCCGCCGTGCGCCAGACGCTGGGCGGGGCCGGCTGGATCGATGCCGCGGTGCGCGCCGGCACGGTGCAGAAGCTGGAGGAAACCATCCTCGGCCGGGCGCGCGACCTGAGGCGATCGCAGCTCGTCGATCGCTGACGCATCATGGCGCCGAAATTCGATCATCACGCCGCCGAAGCGCGCTGGCAGGCGGCCTGGGACGCGGCGCAAAGCTATCGCGCCGACGACGACAGCCCGCGCCCCAAGGCCTATGTGCTGGAGATGTTCCCCTATCCATCGGGGCGCATCCACACCGGCCATGTCCGCAATTACACCATGGGCGATGTCATCGCCCGCACCCGCCGGGCCCAGGGCTATGAAGTCCTGCACCCCATGGGGTGGGACGCCTTCGGCATGCCAGCGGAAAATGCCGCCATGGAGCGCGGCGTCCACCCCGGCGGCTGGACGCGCGACAATATCGCGGCGATGCGGGCACAGCTGAAGCGGCTGGGCTTTGCGCTCGACTGGAGCCGCGAGCTCGCCACCTGCGAGCCCGAATATTATGGCCAGGAACAGGCGCTGTTCCTCGATCTGCTCGAAGCCGGCCTGGTCTATCGCAAGGAATCGGCGGTCAACTGGGACCCGGTCGACATGACCGTGCTGGCCAATGAACAGGTCATCGATGGTCGCGGCTGGCGCTCCGGCGCTATCGTCGAACGGCGGCGGTTGAGCCAGTGGTTCTTGGCGATCACCGATTTCGCCGAGGACCTGCTCGCCGGGCTGGGGACGCTGGCGGACTGGCCCGAAAAGGTCCGGCTGATGCAGGAAAACTGGATCGGCAAGTCGCAGGGCATGCGGTTCACCTTCCAGGTAGCGGATGATGCCCGCGCGGCGACAGACTCGCCCACCCCCGACCCCTCCCGCATGCGGGAGGGGAGAAATTTTGACGTCTTCACCACCCGCCCCGACACGCTGTTCGGGGCGAGCTTTGCCGCGCTGGCGCCCGATCATCCGATCAGCCTGTCGCTGGCCGAGACCAATCCGGGGCTGGCGGCGTTCATCGCCGAATGTCGCGCTGGCGGCACCGCCACCGCCGACATCGAGGGCCAAGAGAAGAAGGGCTTCGACACCGGCCTTTCGGTCATCCATCCGCTGGACCCGACAATCAGATTGCCGGTCTTCGTCGCCAATTTCGTGCTGATGGACTATGGCACCGGCGCCATCTTCGGCTGCCCGGCGCACGACCAGCGCGACCTCGACTTTGCCCGCAAATATCAGTTGCCGGTCACCCGCGTCGTCGCGCCGGAAGGCGAGGCCGACGCCCCGATCCACAACGAAGCCTATACCGGCCCCGGTCGGCTGGTGCATTCGCGCTTCCTCGATGGCCTGACCGTCGAGGAGGGCAAGGCCGCGGTCATCGCCCGCGCGGAGGCCGAGGGCTGGGGCACCGGCACCACCGTCTGGCGGCTGCGCGACTGGGGCGTGTCGCGCCAGCGCTATTGGGGCACGCCGATCCCGATCATCCATTGCGAAGTCTGCGGCATCGTCCCGGTGCCCAAGAAGCAATTGCCCGTCGTGCTGCCCGAGGATGTCAGCTTCGATGTCCCCGGCAACCCGCTCGATCGCCATCCGACGTGGAAGCATGTCGATTGCCCGCAATGCGGCAAGGCGGCCCGGCGCGAGACCGACACGCTCGACACCTTTGTCGATTCCTCCTGGTATTTCATCCGCTTCGCCAGTGGACCGGCCGACCAGCCGTTCGACCGCCGGATCGCCGAGCAATGGCTGCCCGTCGGCCAGTATATCGGCGGAGTGGAGCATGCGATCCTGCACCTGCTCTACGCGCGCTTCTGGACGCGGGCGCTGGCGCATATCGGCCGGATTTCGGTCACGGAACCCTTCGCCGGGCTGTTCACCCAGGGCATGGTCACCCATGAGACCTATTCGCGGCCGCAGGGCGAGGGCGTCGCGCCGCTCTATTTCAGTCCCGCCGAAGTCGAGCGCAGCAGCCAGAGCGCCATATTGAAAGCCGATGGCCTGCCCGTCGAAATCGGCCGCGTCATCAAGATGTCGAAGTCGAAGAAGAACGTCGTCGACCCCGATGCCTATCTCGAAACCTATGGCGCCGATGCGGTGCGCTGGTTCGTCCTGTCGGATTCGCCGCCCGAGCGCGACCTCGCCTGGTCCGACGCGGGCATCGATGGCGCCGCCCGGCTGGTGCAGCGCATCTGGAAACTCGCCGATGAGGCAGCCGACGCGCCGCAGGGGGTGATGGATGCCGATGACAAGCTGCTGCGGTTGCTCCACAAGACAATCGCCGCCATCACCGCCGACATCGACAAGCTGCAGTTCAACAAAGCCATCGCCCGCCTTTATGAACTGGTCAGCGCCATCGAGCGCGCGCCGGCATCGCCGACCCGCCGCCAGGCCGTCATCACCCTGCTCCAGCTGTGCGCGCCGATGGTGCCGCATCTGGCCGAGGAAGGCTGGGCCCGGCTCGGCCAGCCTGGCATGATCGTCGACGCCGCCTGGCCGGTCGCCGATCCGGCGCTTCTGGTTGACGACATGGTGACCATCGCCGTGCAGGTGAACGGCAAGCTGCGCGACAGTTTCGAAGCCGCCAAGGGCGCACCGCGCGAGACGATCGAAGCCGAGGCGCTGGCCCGGGAGAAGATCGTCCGCGCTCTCGATGGCAAAGCGCCGAAGAAGGTGATCGTGGTTCCCGACCGGCTGGTGAACCTTGTCGCCTAGGCGCGCACCCCTGCTGCTCGCCGCGCTGGCACTCGCCGTCGCCCTCCCCGGCTGCGGCCTGCGCCCGATCTATGCCGGCGGCGGCGCCAGCGCCCCGGCGAAGCTCGCCCGCAGCATCACCGTTGCGCCGATCGCCGATCGTGCCGGTTTCCTGGTCCGCCAGGCGCTGATCGATCGCTTCGGTGCGGCGGACGGCGAGCCCAAATATCGCCTCGAAGTCGAACTCGACGACCAGATCCTCGCCTTCGGCGTGCGCGGCGACAACTCCGCGGCCCGCGAGCGCCGCACGCTGCGCGCCCGCTACCGCCTCGTCGATGCCGTCTCGGGCGTCGTCGTCGTCGATGCCACCGCCTCGGCCGATGCCGGCATCGACCGCGTCAGCTCCAACTATGCCGTCGTCGCCGCCGAAACCACCGCGCTGGAACGCCTGACCACCGAGATCGCCCGCCAGATCGATGCGCGGCTGGCGCAGTTCGCGGTGGCACGTTGAGAGCAGGAAGTTTGGCCTCCGGCGGCTGGGGCCGTAGGCCCCAGACCCCATTTTTTGGGTCGCTCCGTGGCAAAGACGGGCCCGGAAGCGCGCAACGAAATGGGGTCTGGGGCCCAAGGCCCCAGCCGCCGGAGGCAACCCTTTCTTGAAAGCCGACCTCGCCCGCATCCAGGCGCTCGCCCAGCGTTGGGACCCGGCGATCCGGCTGGTGCTGCTGCACGGGCCCGATATCGCCGCGTCGACTGATCACGCCGGGCAGATCGCGCGCGGCTTTGCCAGCGCCGACAATCCGATGGCGGTCGAGACCGTGGCCGGCGCCGTGCTGGCCAAGGACCCGCAGGCGCTGGTCGCGGCGGCCGGTGCCATCTCGATGTTCGGCGATCGCACGCTGATCCGCGTCGACGGCATGGACGAGGATGCCCTGGCGGCGGTCGAGGCGCTGCTGGCGGCGCCGGCCGGCAATCCGGTCGTCGCCACCGCCGGCCAGCTGCGCAAGGGATCGAAGCTGCTGGCGCTGGCCGAACGTTCGCCGGCGGTTGCTGCGCTGATCAGCTATGAAGCGACGGCGCGCGACGCGCCGCGGCTGGTTGGCGAGATCGGGGCTTCGCTCGGCCTGCGCATCGGCCGCGAGCCGGCGCTGGCGATTTTCGAGGCCGCCGGCGGCGACCGTGCGGTCATCCGGCGCGAGGTCGAGAAGTTCGCGCTTTATCGCGATGCCTCGCCACAGGCACCGCAGACACTGGAACTCGCCGATGTCGCCGCCGTCGGCTCAGGCGTCGGCGATGGTGATGCCCAGGCGCTGCCGGCGGCGGTGGCCGGTGGCCGCATGCGCGAGGTGACCGACCTGATCGGCCGGCTCGCCGAACCGGGGATCGTGCTGCTGCGCGCCGCCACCCGTCGCTTCACCATGCTGCTCGCCCTGCGCGAGGCGGTCGATGCCGGCACCGATCCGCGCGCCGCGGTCGAAGCGGCGCGGCCACCGGTGTTCTGGAAGGAAAAGGACATGGTGATCGCCGAGCTCGGCCTGTGGCCGACCGACGCCGTCGTCGCGGCGCTGCGCGCGCTGCTCGCCGCCGAGCGCGGTATCAAGTCGAGCGGATCGGCGGGCGAACTGCTGGCCGCGGAGACGCTGCTCGAACTGACCCGCGACGCGGCGCGACG
>JAIXZK010000168.1 GCA_027489695.1 Sphingomonadales bacterium | reverse complement strand
TGCGCTTCCACCCTTCCGTCACCGAAAGCGTGCTGAAGTTCCTGGCCTTTGAACAGACTTTCAAGAACGCGCTGACCGGGCTGCCGATGGGCGGCGGCAAGGGCGGTTCGAACTTCAACCCCAAGGGCAAGAGCAGCAACGAAATCATGCGCTTCTGCCAGAGCTTCATGACCGAGCTGTATCGCCACATCGGCGCCGACATCGATGTTCCGGCCGGGGATATCGGCGTCGGCGCCCGCGAGATCGGTTATATGTTCGGCCAGTACAAGCGGATCACCAACAATTTCACCGGCGTGCTGACCGGCAAGGGGCTGGAATGGGGCGGCAGCCTGATCCGTACCGAGGCGACCGGCTATGGCGCCGTTTATTTCCTTGAGAACATGCTGAAATCGAAGGGTGATGCCATCGAGGGCAAGACCGCGGTGATTTCGGGTTCCGGCAATGTCGCGACGCATGCCGCCGAAAAGATCGTCCAGCTCGGCGGCAAGGTGCTGACCCTGTCCGATTCCGAAGGCTTCATCCATGATCCCGATGGCATCACGCAGGACAAGATCGACTGGGTGAAGCGGCTGAAGAACGTCCGCCGCGGCCGGATCAGCGAATATGTGCAGGAATTCAAGGGCGCCAGCTTCACCGGTGGCGGCGCCCGGCCCTGGGGCGTGCCCTGCGATCTGGCGCTGCCCTGCGCGACCCAGAACGAGCTCGACGGCAAGGATGCCGAGACGCTGCTTGCCAATGGCTGCATGGCGGTGGCCGAAGGCGCCAACATGCCGACCGACCTCGATGGCGTGCACCGCTTCAAGGCCGCCCGCATCCTTTATGCACCGGGCAAGGCCTCGAACGCCGGCGGCGTTGCCGTGTCGGGGCTGGAAATGAGCCAGAATTCGGCGCGGATGAGCTGGAAGGAGGCCGATCTGCAGAAAATGCTGGTCGACATCATGGCCGGCATTCACGATCGCTGCCTCGAACATGGCCGCGGCGCCGATGGCCATGTCGATTATGTGAAGGGCGCCAACATCGCCGGCTTCAAGAAAGTCGCCGATGCCATGCTGGCCTATGGGGTGGTCTGATGCCGGCGCCGATCATCGACCGCCGGGTCTGTGCCGAAATCCCTGGCCCGTTCGTGCTGTTCCTGATCGGGTTTCGCATCAATCACCTGCATCGCCCGTGGAACTGGCTGCCGGTGTTCCGGGCGATGGGGCCGATGCTGCGGGAATTGTCGATGCAGCCCGATCTCGGCCTGTTGCACTGGCGCGCGCATTTCGGGCTGCGCGGCGTCATGATCGTCCAATATTGGCGCAGTTTCGAACAGCTTGAAGCCTATGCGGTGGCGCGCGAGCGGGAACATCTGCCGGCCTGGAGCGCCTTCAACAAGCGCATCGGTGCCAGCGGCGAAGTCGGCATCTGGCACGAGACCTATCGCATCGATCCCGGCCAGGCCGAAAATGTCTATGTCAACATGCCGCCGTTCGGCATGGGCGCGGCGGGAACCTTGCACGATGCGACAGGGCCGCGGGCGCGCGCCGAGGGCCGCTTGCGGGCAGCCGCCGGAACAGGCTTGCCTGACTGAGCGTTGCCCGGTTCGCGATGCGGCACGCAGCGATGTCGACAGGCGGGACGGGCAATTTCGGGATGCAAAGTGATCGATGAAGCGATGCGGCCGCCGCGGCGGCTCTGGCTGGTTGCCAACCATGGCTCGGGCTCGACCTCGCCCGCCGAAGTCGAGGCGCTGGCGCAACATTTCACCGGCCGCGATGTCGAGATCGTGACGCGGACGAGCTTTCCGGAAGACGCGCTGCCGACGCGCGCGCAGCTCGAGCAGCGCGATGTCGACACGCTCGTCGTCATCGGCGGCGATGGCACGATCAACGCCGCCGCCGATGCCGCCGCCGATTGGGGCGGGCAATGCCTGGCGCTGCCCGGCGGCACGATGAACATCCTGCCCAGGGCCCTGCACGGCGACGCCGATCGCCTCGCCATCGTCGCGGCGCTCGCCGCGGAATCCGGGCGGGCGCGGCTGGTGCGGCTGCCGCTCGCCGAGGCCGGTGGGCGGGTGGCGCTGTGCGGGGTCATCCTCGGCCCGGTCGCGTCCTGGGTGCATGCCCGCGAGGGGTTGCGCAACGGGCGCTTCTGGCGCGCCCTGCGCGCCGCGCGGCTGGCCTGGTCGCGCAGCTTCGGCGGCGGGGTGCGGGTTGCCGGCGTCGCCGGTCGTCACCGGGCCGTGCTGGTCACGCCCGATGCCGAGGGCCTCGATGTCGCTGCCATCGATGCCGCCGGCGTTGGCGACGCCCTGACGCTGGGCTGGCACTGGCTGACCGGCGACTGGCGATCGGCGCAACTCGTCACCACGGCACGCGCCGGCGATGTGACGCTGGTCGGGCGGCGGCGGGTGCGGGCCCTGTTCGATGGCGAGCCGGCAATGCTGCCGAGCCCGGTGGTGGTGCGCCACGGCTGGACGCGGCTGCGCTTCATCGCGACTCGCGCCGACCCCGCCCCGCCACCAACGTCGATCGCCGCCGGGTGAGCACCATCTTCCACGTTTCCGACGTGCATTTCGGCAGCGAGGACCGCGCCGCGCTGGCCTGGTTCGCCGCCGAGGTCGCGGCGCAGCGCCCCGATCTGGTGCTGCTGACCGGCGACGTCACCGCCGCGGCGCGGCGCCGCGAATTCGCCGCCGCCGGCGACTGGCTGCTGGCACTGGAGGCCCCGGTGCGCATCGAGCCGGGCAACCATGATCTGCCGGTGTTCAATCCCTTGCTGCGGCTGCTGCGCCCCTATGCGCGGATGCGCCGGCTGATCGCGCGTTTCGATCGGCCGGCGGTGCTGCCCGGCGTTGCCATCGCTTCGCTGAAGACGACGGCGCGGTTGCAGTTCCGCAGCAACTGGTCGCTGGGCCATGTCGGCCGCGGCAGCGTCGAACGCGCCCTGGCCGATCTCGCCGCGGCGCCGGCCGATGCGCTGCGGCTGGTCGCCTGCCACCATCCGCTTGTCGATGTCGGCACGCGCACGCCCGGCACGACCCGTGGCGGCGCGGCGGCGCTGGCCCGGCTCGCCGAAGCCGGCGCGGTGGCGGTGCTGACCGGGCACACGCACGACCCCTTCGACGTCGAACATGCCGTGGCGGGGCGAAGCGTGCGCCTGATCGGCGCCGGCACGCTGTCGGAGCGGGTGCGCGAGAGTCGGCCCTCGTACAATCGCGTCGAGGTGGCGAACGGCGTCCTGCATTGCGAGGCGGTGCGGATGACCTGACGCTGGTCATCCGGGAATCGCGCCCACTGGACTTGCCCGCCCCAGCGACTATTCGGGACCCGTAACAAGGGGATGGCGATGCTGGACGATTGGTTCCGCTCGGGCGTGAAGCGTGCGGCAAAGGCCGGCAAGTCGATGCTGAAGGGCTATCCCACCGGTCCGAAGGGGCCGGGCTGGACGGCCGGCGTGGCGCCGACGCAATTGCCGGAGGAGCGCCAGGGCCTCAACGCCAAGGTGGTCATGCACCATTTCGCCCGCAGCAAGGTGCGTGGCATCGATCAGCAGCGCCCGTTCGAGGACGAGGTCTGGGACCTGCTCGCGGAACGCTTTCCGACCTACAGCGACGCGCAGATCCTGCGCGCCATCCAGCGCATCACCTATCAGCTGCAGCGTTCCGATCTCACCATCAACTTCATGGCGCAGACCTGGTTCGCGCAGCCGAACACCTACACGACCTATACCCAGATGTACGAGCGCGCGGTGCGCGACGTGCCGCAGGCCGATGGCTCCACGCAGCGCGAGATGCGCCTGGTGCCGACGCCGGGCAACAACGCCCCGATGCGCGACCAGGCCGACACCAATGCCACCTTCGGCACCGGCAGCGCCCGCCCGGATGCGGCGCGTTTCCTGGATACCGGCGGCATCCACAAGCCGGCCGGCGTCACCCATGAGGAATATGTCGCCAACAACCCGCTGTTCAATCCCAAGGCCAAGCCGATCTTTGCCGGGCTCAACTATGGGCGCCGTCCGCACGGCAGCACCACGACCTTCGGGTTCAGCCATCTGATCCTGCGCGACGAATTCAAGATCAATGCGCTCTATTACATGGGCGATACCTTCTATGTTCATGCCCATGCCCGGCCGGTGACCTATAACCGGCTGGCGGCGGTGCTGCTGGTGCCGTTCAAGATGCACCTGATGTCGGCGGCGGAGCCCGATGTCGCCGGCGACATGCTCAAGGCCACGCTGATGAACACGCAGCTTTCGGACAGCTTCAACAAATATGCGCTGTGCGAGGCGCATCTTTATGACCAGATCATCCTGCGCCAGGACATCAAGGAAATGCGGGTGTCGAAGGCCGAGGTCGATGGCCTGCACAAGCGCGCCGATGGTGGCGCCCTGTCGCCGCCCGACGAAGTCCGCGCCAATGCCGAGGAATTCGCCAAGCGCAACACGATCAAGCTGACCTGGGTCGACTGAGCGCCGGGCCCTTGCGGGGGCGGCGGTCAACAGGCGACGACGTTGACCGCCAGTCCGCCCAAAGACGTTTCCTTGTATTTCTCGCCCATGTCGGCGCCGGTGCGCCGCATCGTCTCGATCACCTGGTCGAGACTGACGCGGTGGGTGCCGTCGCCGAGCAGCGACAACCGCGCCGCTTCGATCGCCTTGACCGCGCCGACCGCGTTCCGCTCGATGCACGGCACCTGCACCAGCCCGCCGACCGGATCGCAGGTCAGCCCGAGATTATGCTCCATGCCGATTTCGGCGGCATTTTCGACCTGTGCGTTGCTGCCGCCGAGCGCCGCGGTCAGCCCCGCCGCCGCCATCGAGCAGGCGACGCCGACCTCGCCCTGGCAGCCGACTTCGGCGCCGGAAATCGAGGCATTCTCCTTGAACAGCGAGCCGATGGCAGCAGCGACGAGCAGGAAGGTGTCGCAGCCGGCTTCGGTCGCCCCCGGCGCGAAGCGCTCATAATAGCGCAGCACCGCCGGGATGATGCCGGCGGCGCCATTGGTCGGCGCGGTGACGACGCGGCCGCCGGCGGCGTTTTCCTCATTGACCGCCAGCGCCCAGAGATTGACCCAGTCGAGCACCGACAGCGGATCGGCGAGCGCGCGTTCCTGGCG
>JAIXZK010000288.1 GCA_027489695.1 Sphingomonadales bacterium | reverse complement strand
GTGCCGCCGAAGTCGGCGGCGTCGGTGTCGCCGGCGCCGACAGTGCCGGTGAAGTCGACCTGGCCGTCGGTGCCGCCGGCGCGGGTGACGGTGAAGGTGATGCTGCGCGGCGCGCTGTCCCCTTCGGGGCGCGAGACGGTCAGCGAGTTCGCAGCGAAACCGATGGTCTGGCCGGCCGGCGCCAGGGTGAAGGCGGTGGTGCTGAACGGCACATCGGGGGTGGTGCTGTCGATCGACTGGTCGCCGCTGCCCTGCTGCACGGTCCAGTTGCCGACGGTGTTGACCGCGGCGGCATAGGCCGAGAAGCTGCTCTGGTTGGCGCGGCCGCCGGTATAGGCGCCGATGTCGGTGCTGCTGGCGAGCGCGACGGCGGTGGCGCCGATGGCGAGGCCGGTGCCGGTCGCGGTGGCGTAATTGGCATCGCCGGCGGTGCCGGCGATTTCGAGGCTGTCGTTGGTAACGGCGGCGAGGAAGGTCGGCGTCGAGCCCGGCGTGGCGGCAACATAGGCATAGACGATTTCGCTGCCGGCGGCGAGGTTGCGGCCGGTCGCATCATTGTACGTCACGGTGCCGAGATTGCTGGTCGTGGTGCCGGTTTCGAGACCATCGAGGGTGACGATGGTGCCAGCGGCGACATTGGCCGAGGCGGTCCACTGCCACACGCTCTCGCCGGTGTTGAAGCCCGCGCCCTGCCATTCATTGTCGGTGAAGAAGATCGTCTCGCCGGCGTTGATCGCCTTCAGGGCGACAAAGGCGAGGTTGTCGTTGCCGTCGGCGTTGAAGCCGGTGAAGGCGATATCGCCCAGCCCGAGTGCCGGCACGACGAAATCGTCGTTGGTGATCGTCGCATTGGCGGTGGCGGCGCCGCTGTTCACCGTGGCGCTGGTAACGCCGGCGGTGGCGTTGCTGGCGGTGGCGAGCGTCAGGCTGAAGCCTTCATTGGCTTCGCTGGCGGTGTCGCCGGCAACGTTGACCGTGACCGTGGCGGTGGTCGCGCCGGCAAGGATGCTGCCGGAGAAGCTGGTCGGCGCGGTGCCGCCGGCGAAATCGGCATTGCTGGCGCCATTCAATGCGACGGTGCCGGTGAAATCGAGCTGGCCGGTGGTTCCGCCGCTGCGGGTGACGGTGAAGCTATAGGCCGTGGTGCCGGCATTGCCCTCGTTCTGGGCGAGGGTGCCCGGCGAAATGCCGATCGACTGGTTCTCGCCGCCCGACGACAGGGTGAAGGCAGTGGTGGCGAAGGGCGCGTCCGGCGCGGTGCTGTCGCCCGACTGGTCGCCGCCGGCATTCTGGAAGTTCCAGTTGCTGGCGGTGTTGATGATGCCGGCATAGGCGGCAAAGCTCGTCTGGTCACCGCGCGCACCGTTGAAGGCGGCGATGTCGACACCGGCGACCAGAGTCGAAAGATCGACGGCGGTGCTGCCGGCGGTGAGGCCGGTGTTGGTCAGCACACCGCCGGCGACAGTGAAGCCGACGCCGGTGACGGCGGCGAGGAAGGTCGTCGGCACCAGCGGCGTTCCAGCATCGGCGAGATAGGCATAGACGGTATCGCCATCGTTCGACATGCCGCGGTTGCTGCCGCCGGCATTGTCATAGGCAACGGTTCCGGCGTTGCTGGTCGGCGTGGCGGTGTTGATGCTGTCGATGCGGACGATCGACCCGGCGTTGACGTCGCTCGTCAGGGTCAGGCTGTACAGGCTCTCGGCGGTGTCGGCCCAGCCGGTGCCATTCCACTCATTGTCGGTGAAATAGATCGTCGTTCCCGACGTCAGCGTTTCGAGCGCAACAAAGGCCAGATTGTCGCTACCGTCCGAATTATAGCCGGTGAAGGCAATCGATCCCGCTTGCAGAGCCATGGTTGTTCCCCTGTCCTTGATGTCGCGCCGGCGGCGATGCGCCCCCATGGCGATCGACCGGCAAGGATATGATCGGCGTCGCCGCCGTTCCGGCGGCGTTAACGCAAATTCACGTTACAGCATGATGTCAGCAGCGTCCGCCGCCGACGAATTCATCATTTCGAAAGAAACAGCGGTCGGCGCGGGAACCGCACCGACCGCTGTTGCTTGCCCGGGCCGCCGCGGCGCCGGTCGCCCGGTGCCGCGGCGGACCTCCAGCGGCTGGGATCAGGCGATCGCCAGCAGTTCGCCAGCGCCCGGCAGCGGGCGCGGATAGCTGAGGTCGAGGCCGGTGACGGTTTCCCAATAGGCGTTCGAACCGAAGCCATAGGCATCGAGGATGTGCACCGTCTGGGTGCGGCCGCCCTGGCTGAGGGTCAGGACGAGGTCGAGCGCGCCGGCGGCGTTGTTGACATCAAAGCCGTCGACGAACTCGCCGGTGGTCAGATAGCCGACGCGGGCGGCGGTGACGGTGACGCCAGCGCCGAAGCTGAT
The DNA here is from genome assembly GCA_027489695.1 of Sphingomonadales bacterium. GTDB lineage: Bacteria > Pseudomonadota > Alphaproteobacteria > Sphingomonadales > Sphingomonadaceae > Sandarakinorhabdus. The sequence continues at coordinate 5,071 of JAIXZK010000288.1, read as the reverse complement.
GACATCGCCTTCGCCCATCCGGAAATCGGAGACGATGTCGACGGCGCCGTTGCCGACGCTGTCGAACAGGAAGGTGTCGGCATCGACGCCGCCCTGCAGCACGTCGTTGCCGGCGCCGCCGACCAGCGTGTCGGCACCGCGGGCGCCGAGAACGGTGTCGTTGCCGGTGCCGCCGTCGACGATGTTGCCGCCGGTGTTGCCGGTCAAGCTGTCGGCGAAGTCCGAACCTTCGAGGTTCTCGATGCTGTTGAACAGGTCGCCGGTGGCTTCGCCGGACAGACCGCGCAGGGCGAGGTTGACGCTGACGCCCGCGGCGGCGTTGCCATAGCTGGCGGTGTCGCTGCCATTGCCGCCGAAGAGAACGTCGGCACCTTCGCCGCCCTGCAGCGTGTCGTTGCCGTCGCCGGCGTTGATGGTGTCGTTACCAGCGAGGCCGTTGAAGTCCTCGTCGGCGCCGGTGCCGATCAGGGTTTCGGCCGCGGCGCCGCCAAGGAACAGCTGCTCACCCTGCAGGACGGTGTCGGTGCGCGCCGCCTGGTTCTGGATGCGCGTGTCGAGCGCCTGGCCGGTGTCGGCGGTGTCATAGGCGGTTTCCGGGGTGGCGTAGCGCTCCTGGAAATATTCGGCGAAGGCCTGCTGCTCGCCGATGGCGTTGGCGGGAACGACGCCGGCGGCGGTGAAGTTCAGGCTTTCATCGACCGGCGCCGAAACCGTGCCGTCGTTGAGCAGGAAGCGGAAGTTCTCGCCATTGGCCTTGATCGGATATTGGTCACCGCCATTGGCGGTGAAGTTCAGTACCACCGCGGTGATCGTCGACGGCGCGCCGGCCAGGACGACGCCGTTGTCGGCGATCTTGGCGGTGATCTGGCCGCTTTCGTTGATCAGCACGACGTCCTGCACGCGCTGGCCGACGGGCTTGGTCGGATCATAGGAGAAGCGCACGCCGCCGATCTGGATGAAGCCGCCGTTGTTCGGGGTGAGCGCCGTCGGGCCGTTGAGGATGTTGAGCAGGCCCTGCGGCGTGGTGTCGAACACCATCAGCTTGTTGTCGAAGCGCAGCGCATTTTCGGTATCGAGCTGGCTGACTTCGCCGCCGACCTGCGGGGCGACCTTGGTGACGGTGCCATCGGCGTTGTTGACGATGGTGCCGATCTGGGCGCGGATGCCGCCGCCGTTCTTGATCGAGACGATGGCATGATCGGCGGTCAGGCCGAGCGCGTCGCGAGCAACATCGGCATTGGCATCGGCCGAGACGTTGCCGAGGTTGGTTTCCTGATTGCGGACCTGGATACGCTCGCCTTCGAGATAGACGTTGCTGTAGCCATAGACATTGCCGTCCTTGGCGGTGATCACCGCATCGACGGCATCGGTCAGCGCCTTGACGTTGCCGCCGCGGGTGCCGGCGGCAAAGGCCGTCGTGGCGAGGTCGGCTTCGTCGACGCCCCAGGCTTCGGCGACATTCTCGGCGGTCGAGGCATAGGCACCGTTGATGGCGACATTGCTGGTGAGGCTGTCGAGGATGATTTCGCCATTGGCGTCGAAGTCGACGACCAGGCGGCCGAGATAGGTATATTCATTGTCGGTGTTGACGATCAGCGTCGGCTTGCCATCGGCGCCGGCGGTAATGATCGGATAGGTGTTGGCAAAGTCCGCGGCATGGCCGGGGAAGTTGACCGCGACGTCATCGGCATCGCCGAGGCGGGTGTTCGAGCCGGCGGCGAGGATGATGTCGACACCGTTGAGCAGCGGCGCCAGCTGCTGTTCGAAGGTGATCTGCTGCAGGTGGCTGAGCAGGATGATCTTGTTGACGCCCTGGTTGCGCAGATCGTCGATGACCGGCTGCAGCTGGGCAGCGAGCAGCACCATGTTGTTGGTTTCGCCATTCGCGCCGGGGCCGAAGGGGAAGCCGAGGATTTCGGCGGCGGTCGGCGACGAGATCGATTCGAGGATCTGCGTGGTGACGCCGACGAGACCGATGGTCTGGCCGCCTTCGTTGATCACCGCCGACGGGGCGATGCGTCCCTTGAGGTCTTGCGCTTCTTCATTGGCGAGGCTGCCGGTGCCGACCGTCTGGGTGAAGCGGCCGTTGAGCGGATCGGCCGAATTGGCGACGTTCGGGGTCGGGTTCAGCACCAGATTGGCCGAGATCGACGCATAGTTGGCGCCAACCCAGCCGCTGCCGGGGGTGATCGACGCCTGATAGACGTTCGAGCCCAGATCCCATTCATGGTTGCCGATGCCCGAGGCTTCGACACCGATGAGGTTGTGGATGGCGGTATCGACGACACCCGGCGCCGGCGTCGTGCCCGGCGCGGTCGAGATCGACGAGCCCGTGGTGGCGTTGATCACCGGGATCAGCGACGGATCGGTGCCGGCGGCGAGGAACGGACCCGGCAGGAAGGTGTCGCCGCCCGCCAGCGTGATCGAATTGGCGTACTGGTCCTCGAACTTGTCGACGAGGGCGGCGAGGTACGGCGCGGTATCGGGCGCGAGCGTGCCGGCTTCACCATCGGACAGGTGGAGGAGCTGCAGGGTGTAGGTCACGAAACTCTCCGTCGAAAGGGTTTGATCACTGAACGCAAGGAACTCGATGCCATTGAGGGTGTCGGTGCCGTCGTTGCCGTCGGCGAGGTTGATGTCGGTGACGCGCGTGCCGTTGTTGGTGATCTGGTAGCCGGCGCGGGCGCCACTGAAGACGACGCGGTCGCTGCCGGTGCCGCCGATCAGGCTGTCATTGCCGGCGCCGCCGGTCAGCGTGTCGTTGCCGCCGTCGCCGTCGATGGTGTCATTGCCGGCGGTGCCGTTCAGGCGCTCGGCGAAGCTGCGCAGGTTGAAGCGGGCGACGCTCGGATCATGGTCCGACGAGGTCGTGACGGTGGCGCCGGTGCGATCGTTGAAGCCGGTGTTGATGTGGACCGAGTCATATTCCGCGACCGCGGCGAGCGCCTGGTCGGCGATCAGCCCGTCGAGCGCCTGGCTGCGACCGTCGAAGTCGTAGGAATAGCGCTCGCCGACCGCCAGCTTGTCGACCATCAAATTGACATAGCGGGTGCCGCCGACGCGGGCGGCGCCGGCCGCCGACAGATCGGCGGTGGCATGGCCGGTCAGCACTTCGAGCGGGCGATAGAACCAGAATTCGTTGAAATCGCCGCCCGAGATGACGCGACCGTCGGTGATCGTCGTCGAGACGAGGTTCTGCACCGACCAGATGTCCTCGGCGAGCTTCACGCGGCTGTCCCAATCGCCATTGGCGGGGTTGCCGCTGCTGTTGTCCTGGTTGATCTGGTAGAAGTCACCCGAACCGCCCTTCGACGGCAGATGGCTGTTGAAGGCGTAGATCTTCTGGCCGTTGAAGGTGAACTCGCCGACGAGGCTGCGGCGGGTGCCGTCCCAATCGCCCGGCGTGATGCCGGCGACCATCGAGTCATCGACGGCGATCAGGTCGCCGGCGTCGCGGGCGTTGTCGCCGATGCGATCGGTGTATTTGCGGCGATCGGCCAGGCTGGCGTCGGCGGCAAGGTCGCCGAGCTGCACGCGGGCCGTGTCGTAGAGGAAGCCGACGCGGATGTTGCCGCCCGGCGCGCCACCGACATTGTTGGCCGTCGCCGGGGCTTCATCGACCCATTGATAGGTCTTGCCGGTGGCGAGGTTGACCGCGGCGACGAGCGCTTCCCAGGTCTGGTCGGCTTCGGTGCCGCCGGTGCTGGTGACGCCATTGTTGTCCTGGACTTCCTGGATGGCGATGATGTCCGGCGCGTCGAGGTTGACGTCGATGTGCTGGGCCAGCAGGTCGAACTTGGCCTGGGTGGTGATCTCTGTGCCGTTGTTGGTCGAGAAGGTGGTGCCGACCGGCGAGAGGTTCTCGACGTTGAAGGTGGCGAAGCGCAGCGACCGCGCATCGGCGGTCAGCGTTGTCACTTCCTGCACCGGCGTGGTGTCGTCGAGCGCGGCGACCTTGGTCGCATCGAGCGCGTCGGTGACGTAGAACTTCACCGCGCCAAAGTCGAAATCGAGGATGCCGGTGACGTCGCCAAGGCTGTCACCCATGGTCAGATGCTGGTCGAACGCCGAAGCGCCGCCGCGGCCGACATTGCCGAAATCGAGCTCGATGATGTCGGGGTTGACGATGCCATCGGTGTTGACGCGGCCGCCGGTCACCACATCGTCGGCAGTGGTGGCGGTGTTGCCCGGGTAGAATTGCGCGTCACCGGTGATGGTGTAACCGCCGCGGCTGTTGATCCGCTCGGGGGCCGCGCTGTCGGCCGAATAGGCGTTGAAGAAGATGAAATTGTCGTTGCTGCCGCCGACGAAGCCGTCCGCCACCACCATGTCGGTGATGGTGACGCGCATGCCTTCGATGGTTTCGAAAAAGTCGAGCGCGTCATTGGCCGGATCGAACGTGTCGCTGGCGTCGTCGACCGAATCCTTGAAGTCGGGATTGTCGTTCGACAGCGTGGCGTTCGGGATCGCCTTGCCGGCGGTGCCGTCGAGCACCAGCGTCGGCAGGGCGACGCTGTTGTTGTCCTGGACGATCGTCGGGTTGACCAGGAAGGTGCGGGGCAGGTTGGAGAAATCCTGATACTCCATCACCTGCGCGGTGACGGTGACGGTTTCGCCAACCGTCAGCCCGGCCGTCGCGCTGCTGGTGCGGACGAAGATGCCTTCCGAAGTGAAGGGGTTGTTGTCCCAATCCGAGATTTCCTCGGCGAGGTAGAAGCCGGCGACGCTGCCGAACGTGTCGATGGCGGTGACGACCGCCTTGACGGTGACGGTGCCGGTGGTGGCGGTGTTGTAGGTGGTGATGCTTTCCGCGGCGACGATTGGCGAGAAGAACGCCGTGCCCTGGATCTCATGGATCCGGGTGACCACGCTCGGCGCGGTATCGTCGTTGCTGATGGTGCCGACCGCGCTGTTGTCGGCAAAGCTGGTCGTGCCGGTGGTGGCGACGATGTTGGCGAGGTTGAGGAGGAAGGTTTCGCTGGCCTCGACGTCGGTGTCGCCATTGATGGTGACGCTGACCTGCTGGCTGAGCTGGCCATTGCCGGCGGCGAAGGTCAGGGTGCCCGATGCG
>JAIXZK010000345.1 GCA_027489695.1 Sphingomonadales bacterium | reverse complement strand
AGGTCCGGCGCCGCCTCAGCCAATCGACTGCCCGGTCTTGGCCCAATCCTCCAGGAACGCCGCCAGCCCCTTGTCGGTGAGCGGGTGGTTGGCCAGCGCGCGGATCACCGACGGCGGCATCGTCGCCACATCGGCGCCGATCTTGGCGGCTTCCAGCACATGGGTGGGCGTGCGCACGCTCGCCACCAGGATTTCGGTATCGAAGGCGTAATTGTCGTAGATCGTGCGGATATCGGCGATCAGCTGCATGCCTTCCTGGCCGATATCGTCGAGCCGCCCGACGAACGGCGACACGAACGACGCCCCCGCCTTCGCCGCCAGCAGCGCCTGGTTCGCCGAAAAGCACAGCGTCACATTGGTCATCGTGCCTTCGTCCGAAAGCGCCTTGCACGCCGTCAGCCCGGCCAGCGTCAGCGGCAGCTTGATGCAGATGTTGCTGCCCAGCTTCTTCAGCACTTCCGCCTCGCGCAGCATGCCGGCGGTATCGGTGGCGACGACCTCCGCCGAAACCGGCCCCGGCGTCAGCGTCGCGATCTCGCGGATCACGTCGAGGAAGTTGCGCCCCGACTTGGCGATCAGCGACGGGTTGGTGGTGACGCCGTCGAGCAGGCCAGTCGCTGCCAGCGAGGCGATGTCGGCGGTATCGGCGGTATCGGCGAAGAATTTCACTTGGGCGCGCTTTCGTTGCGATTTGCGCCTTCCCTAGCCGATGTGGCGCCGCTTGCCAGCCGCTTTGCGGTGCGCCGCTACAGCACGTTGAAGAAATACAGCAGCAGGATGATCGGCAGCGGCACGCCCACCGCCCATAAGATACAGCCCTTGCCCATGTGCGGTCGGTTCCCGTTCCGTTGACCGCCCCTCAACCGGCAGCGGCCGCCACGGTTCCGGCGCTCACCCCGCCAGCAGCTTCTTCAGCTCCGTCTTCAAGATCTTGCCATTGGCGTTCCGCACCAGCGGCTCGCGTTCGAAATGCACCGCCACCGGCACCTTGAACGCCGCCAGCCGCGCCGCGACGAAGGCGCGCAGCTCGTCCTCGCCGGCGTCCATGCCGGGCTTCAGCGTCACGAACGCCACCGGCTCCTCGCCCAAAGTCTTGTGCTCACGGCCCACCAGCGCCGCATCCATCACCGCCGGATGCTCGTACAGCGCCGCCTCCACCTCCACGCAATAGATGTTCTCGCCGCCGCGGATCAGCATGTCCTTGGCGCGGTCGACGATGAAGCAGAACCCCTCCTCGTCGATCTTCGCGAGATCGCCGGTGCGCACCCAGCCGTCCACGAACGTCGCCGCCGTCGCCTCCGGCTTGTTCCAATATTCCTTCACCACATTGGGGCCAAAGCCATAAAGCTCCCCCACCGTGTTCGGCGGCAGCACATTGCCGTCAGGATCGCGCACCTGCAGGTCGCACACCGGCACCGGCGGGCCGCAGCTGTCCGGCCGGTTCTCATAATCCTCCGCCATATGGTGCGTGAAGGTCGCGCTCGTCTCGGTCATGCCCCAGCCATTGCCCGGCGCCGCCTTGAACTGCTTCGAAATCTGCCGGACGAGTTCGGGCGCCGAAGGCGCGCCGCCATAGGAAACCGTCTCCAGGCTGGAAAGATCGAACCGCCCGCGCTCGGGATGCTCCAATATCTGCCAGGCAATCGTCGGCACGCCGCCACACCCCGTCACCCGCTCGCGCTCGATCAGCGCCATCGCCGCCATCACATCCCATTTGCGCATCAGCACCAGCTTGGCGCCGGCGAACAGCGACGGCGACAGCACGGCATGGCACCCCGTCGCATGGAAGAACGGCACGCTGAGCAATGTCGCCTTCTGCGGCGCCTCCGGGTCGGCCACCGGCGGCGCCTCCCCGCGGCGCAGATACGACCGCGCCGCCGAGCACGCACTCGCCATGATGTTCGAAACGATGTTGCGATGCGTGCCGAGCGCCCCCTTCGGCTTGCCCGTCGTGCCGCTGGTATAGAACAGCGTCGCGTCATCCTCCGGGCCGATATCCACCGCCGGCAGCGCCCGATCGGCCAGACTGCCCCAGCTGTCGGACGTGCCGATGATCGCTTCCAGCCGCACCGTGCGCGGATCGCCGAGCGGGTCCTCGGTGCTCCGCGCCTCATAGATGCGGGTGATGGCGCCCAGCGCCGGCAGATGCGGCTCGATCCGCCCCATCCGCTCATTGTCGGCAATCAGCACCTTCGCCCCCGAATCGGCGAGGCCATATTCCAGCTCCGCCCCCGTCCACCAGGCGTTGAGCGGCGTCACGATCGCCCCGGCAATCGAGGCGGCAAAGAACGCCACCGGCCATTCCGGCAAATTGCGCATCACGATCGCAACCCGGTCGCCCTTCTCCACCCCATCGGCCACCAGCTGCGCCGCCAGCCGCAACGTCGCCCGCGCGAACTGCTCGAACGTCACCCGCTCGTCCTCCAGCACCAGGAACACCTTGTCGCCATGCGCCCGCCCCGCCTCGAACACGGCGCGCAAACTCGGCGGCGCATTCTTCCAGGTCCGCGTCGGCCGCCCGCGAATGACCACCGTCTCCATCTCGAGCGGCGACCCCGCCGCGGTCAGCACCGCATGCGCTTGCGCAATGGTCATGGCAGGCCAGTTGGTCACGATGATGGTCCCCGGATGAGGTTGTGGTTATGCCCCATCAAAGCGCATGACGATGCGGAAGGCCAGCCACGCGCGTCCCCCCTCCCGCAAGCGGGAGGGGTCGGGGGTGTAGGTGGGCGTGGCCTGCGGCTTTTGACGACGAAGAAAAGAGGCCTCCGGCGGGCAGGGGCTGAGCCCCTGCACCCACTTTTTTTTGTTCAACAAATTAAAAAGCCTCGATAATTAGCAGTAGTAACGAACGTGGGCTTGGATCAACGAATCCCCAAGAAAGCCATATCAACTTTAAGCTGAGCCCGACGCCCGGCAATTTTGTTCAGGCGTTGGTCCTCCATTTGCAGACGGGATCGAAGCGTGTCCGCCGCTTGGAGCAATTCTGCCTGACCGCCCGATATCTGCTTCATAAGCATCGTGGCCTTACTAGCGAAATCGACATCAAGCTTGGCCTGAGCTGAAGCGTCGGACTGGTTCGGCGCCGGGTTGTAAACAAACCGGCGCTCGCACTGCGCCCGCCATCCGATCAGCTTGTCAGCCGTCGCTGGGCCGAAGCCCGGAATGTTGAGAATCCGATGGCGTTTCACGTCTGCGGCGGACTCAATACCGAACGAAGCCAGCATGGTCTTTTTGCCTGGGCCAATACCACTGATGGTTGCTCGCCGGATAAGGAAGCGGTCAAGATGCTCGCTTAACTGGCGGTTGTGGCGCTCGTTCTTTAACCGCGTTACCGCTACTGCCTTCGCTGCATTGAGTCCGCGATACTCGACAACCGCAGCTTCCAGATCGGCGCGGAGCTTGGCGACGCCGGCGATGCCGAGCGCGTTGCGCCACTGGATGACTGCTCTGTCCCATTCAGCATCGGTATCTTTACAACGCCGCCGCCATTCGCCAGCATCAATGTCGGTTTTGCCGAATTGAAAGTAGGCGAAGATTAATGCGCAGACCCAAAGCAGCATAGCACCAGGCACATATGCCCAAGCGACGACCGCGGCGATTGCTACGCCGCCACCCAACAACTTGTAGTGCATACTCCCAGATTTTGCGGCCTTTGCATCGGCGCTCGCGTCGAGATTGAAGGCCGGTAGTTTCGGCAGAACTACATTCGGATCGGGTAACACAATTGTCTTGATGACTGACCACGCTTTTTCGACATCGAAACTGCTAAGGCCGACCACCGTCGCGCCTGTCGCTATGGCGGCGGAGAGAAACAGCACTGCCCCGGTCGCAGCTTCCGTTCGACACCATGGGCACTGCTTCGCGGTGGACGGATAGAAGTGTATCTGATCGACGCCGCAGCGGCGAAGTTGGCCTTCCAGCCTTTGCAGCAGATGAACCCATTCTCCTGCCCCAGGTCGTTTCGCAGGCTCCAAACCAAACGCCCGTTCAAACCCGTCCGCGATGTCGGCGGGAAAGTCGTCGAGCGATGGTAGGACCCCTGGAGGCGTGACGCCGGTATGTCGCTGCTTGCTGTAAGCGAACAGGTTCCCTGCGATCATTTGGTCGAGTGACAGGTCGCTTCCCTTTTGCTGGCCCGCGTAAGGATGACGGCCCATGAACAGCAGTTGGAAGATGGCAACGCCGAGACCGAAATTGTCATGGGCCTTGGTTCTGACCACACCTTGCAGCGGACGGCCATGCAATTCCGGCGCTGTAAAATCCGGCTTGCCGACAAGGCAGGGGTAAAGCTTCCCATCCGCCTCAAATTGGAAACTGTCGGCATCGATCAGCGCGACCGTCGCTTCGGCCGACACCAGCAGGCCCGACTCGTTCAGATCACCGATGATGCAAGGTGAGCTATGGACTTGACCAATGGCCCGGGCTGCATTTGCTGCAGAGCGCACTAGGAACCGGAAGTCCGCCTTTGGGTAGTGGATCTTCCGCGACCGAGGCCCGTAGAGTTGGTGCAATTCGCGGAACCCTTCAACCAGCCGCATTGTAAAGCCTACGAATTGGCCCGATCGTAACGTCACCACTTCGTCGGGGAACGCCACGAGGTTTGAGGATTGCGCAAGGCGCAGCCGAACCATCGCGCGCACCTTGGCTTCCCGGTCAGATCGCTTTTCGGGCTTATAGACCTTGACGGCTTTCTTGCCGTCGCCCGCTAGCAGGTAGACGTCGCCTTCACCGCCGCTGCCAATTCGCTTGACCAGTTCCAGGCGCTTGCCGCCGATGAACAAATCGGGCGTGGTCATCGCGCCGATATGAGTAACAGAGTCTTGTCGTCGTCCGTCTTGTCGCAAACGCGGGGGCTGTTGAGGAAGCCCGCTAGAGCGGCCGAAAGCTTGGCGCTCTTGCCGTCCTTCTCATACTTGTCGAGCGGATCGAGCATCGACTTGAAGAACGGCGCGTGGGGCGCGTCTGTTCTGTGATCGAGGGCAAGGTTTTCGATCCCGTCGCTGAATACGGCAAAGCCGGTATGGCCTTCGGTGACGCGGGTGATGCGAAGCCGCGGGGCGGGGTCGTCCGTAACGAAATACGTCATCGAGGCATACTCGCCGTTTTCGGGTGGCGACAGGGTTCGCCAGGATTCATCGGTCAGCCGCGCAACCACAGCCCCATCACCAACATGTGCGGTAAGCACGGCGTGCCGTGTAGCAACCAGCATGACCAGCGTTGCGGCGAACGCCCTAGGCGTTTTGCCGCGCTTTTCTGCTGCGATACCGATACGGTCGCGGGCGGTATCGATCCACGACCAGATATCCTCGTTATCCGGCAAGGCCGCGCCTTGTCGGAAGT
>JAIXZK010000097.1 GCA_027489695.1 Sphingomonadales bacterium | reverse complement strand
TCGAGGCACTGGCGCTTGATGGCATTCTCGATCGAGATCGTGCCGCGCGTCCGGTCGCGCACCCAATGCTGGAGCAGATAGGTCGGCGAAGCGGCGTCGCAGATGGTGCCGCAATGGGCGCCGCCATCGGACAGCGACAGCACGACATCGTCGCGCTCGAACAGCGGCGCGACGAAATCGAGATTGCCATCGGCATAGTTGAGGATGGGGAAATAGATGAAGCCGGTGCCGGCTTCGCGGCACATCAAATCATAGGCATATTCGGCCGGCGCCACCCCGGCGGCGGCGGCGCGCGCCGCGATCGATTCGGCGGCGGTCGGCTCATAATCGAAGTCGTCGCCCATTTCATAATGCAGCGCGAACCCTTGCGCGACCGCCATCAGCAGGCCGACGACGTCGCTTTCGGGATAGACATCGGCCTCGGCCAGCATCCGCGCCTTGAAGGCGGGATCGGAGAGGCGGGCCCATTGCTCGTCCCAGGGCAGCGCCGAAATCTCCGCCCAGGCCGGCTTGAACAGGAAGGGGTGGACGGTGCCGCGCCAGGCCATCAGCACGCCATTGCCGCGGATGGCGATCTGGGCGACGATATTGGCGCCCTTGGCGTTCCACTCGGTCATCGCCGCGATCTGCTCGTCGAAGGTCAGTTCCTTGGCGATCGACTGCAGCATGGCGAAGGTGACCGGCAGGCCGGTTTCCTGGCTCAGTGCGCCCATCCAGCCGAATTCGTCCCATTCGCGCTTCAGATCGCTGGCGATCTCGAACACGCCATGGCCGACGCGGGCGACGGCGCGGCCGATGCCGATCAGTTCTTCCTTGGTGGCGGTGGTGCCGGGCACCACTTCGCCGTCGATCGACTTGTGCAGGATGGTGCGGCTCGTCGAAAAGCCGAGCGCGCCGGCGCGCAGGCCCTCCTCGACGATGCGCGACATCTGGGCGATCTCATGCTCGGTCGGCGCTTCGTTGCGGGCGCCGCGCTCGCCCATCACATAGGCGCGCACCGCGCCATGCGGGACGTGCGTGGCGACATCGATGGTGCGCGGGCGTTCCTCGAGCGCGTCGAGATATTCGGGGAAGCTTTCCCAATTCCAGCGCATGCCTTCGGCGAGGGCGGTGCCGGGAATATCCTCGACGCCTTCCATCAGGCCGATCAGCCATTGGTGGCGATCGGGGGCGGCCGGCGCGAAGCCGACGCCGCAATTGCCCATGACGACGGTGGTGACGCCGTGCCAGGACGAAGGCGCCATTTCCGAATCCCAGGTCGCCTGGCCATCATAATGGGTGTGGACGTCGACAAAGCCCGGTGCGACCACGCGCCCGGCGGCATCGATTTCCTCGCGGCCCGGGGTGCTGACGGTGCCGACCGCGGTGATGCGCTCGCCGTCGATGGCGATGTCGCCGGTGAAGGCCGGGCGGCCGCTGCCGTCGACGATGGTGCCGCCGCGAATGACGATGTCGTGCATGGATCAGGCTCCTGCTGGATGCGGCGCAGCATAGCAGGCGGGCGGCCTCGCTCTCCCCTCCCCTTCCGGGGAGGGCGCCCGGCTCAGCCGCCGGCGCCCTTGATCGCGTAGCTGACGCTGCCGCTGGTCTTGCCATCGGCGGCGGCGACCTGCACCGAAAGGCTGCGGCCGCTCGCCTTGTCCTCGGCGCCGAACATGAAGTTGCCGCCCGAACTCATCTCGGTGACGTTGCCGAGCCCGGCGGCCTTCGCCTTTTCCTTGTACAGCGCCACGATCGCTTCCGGCGTCTGCGTCGTCGTCTCGAACATCACCATGCGGCTGGTCGTGGTGCCGTCGTTGCCGCCCATGCTGTGCACCACCGTCGCGCCGGGAAAGCCGGCGGCATAGGCCGGGGCGTCGCCGGGCCAGGCGGTGGACGGCCCCGCCGTCATGGTGACGGTCTTGCCGTCGTCGCCCTTGGCCTCGATACGCACCTGTTCGTCGCCGCTGCCGGCGCTGGTGACCGTCGTCTTGCCGTCGCCGGTATCGATGACGGTCTTCTCCTCGCTGCCGCCGCAACCGGCGAGCAGCAGCGGGGCGAGCAGCAGGGCGATGGCCGGGGTTCGCATCGAACTATCTCCTGGGGGCTAGCGCGCGACGATCTCGACGCGGCGGTTCTTCGCCTGGCCGGCGGGATTGGCGTTGCTGGCGACCGGCGCCGCCATGCCAACGCCGACCGGGGTGAGCAGGGCGCGATCGACGCCGTGCGCCGTCGCCAGCGCCGCGGTGATGGCGGCGGCGCGACCCTGGCTGAGGCGGACATTATAGGCATAGTCGCCGCTGGCATCGGTATGGCCGACGACCAGCACAGGCTTGCGGCTGGCCTTCACATAGCGCGCGATCTCGGCGAGCTGCGGCGCCGACGCCGCGGTGGGCACCGTCTTGTCGGTATCGAACTGGATGGCATAGACGATGGCGCGTCCCGACGCTGCGATGTCGCGGCCGATGGCGCCGGCATCGACCACCGTGATGCGATTCTCCATTGCTTTCGGTTCGACGATGGTCAGCTCGATATTGGCGACATCGTAGATGCTGCTCTTCATCACCAGCACGGCGGCGAGCGTGCCGTCGGCGCGGCGGCCGAGCGCATAGCGCGTGTCGGTCAGGTCACCGCCGCCGCGACGGCGCAGCCGCCAATAGCCATTGCCGCAGCCTTCGCGCTGCTCGCAGGTGGCGATGGTGCGGAAGCCCTGGCTGCGCAGCAGCTCCTGATAATTGCGCCAGATTTCGAGGACGGATCGGCCCCTGGGTGCATCATAGCCGATCCGGGAGACCTTTCCCTCGGCGCGCAGGAAGGTGCCGGGCTTGTCGTCCTCGGGCCGGCCGACGATCCGTGCCTGGGCCAGCTTCGCCTCGTCATAGGCCTTGACGTCATATTCGGTGATCGTCGCGCCTTCGTAGCGCGGAAACAGCGGATGATCGCTCGATCCCGGCCGGTCGGCGGCAGCCGCCGATGCCGCGGCCAACAGCCCGGCGGTGAGGGATATGGCCCAGCGCTGCATTGCTGCCACCCTGTCTGCGATATGTTCGCACCCTATACGAAAGGCCGGCGCCGGTCGATGCAGGCTCGCATAATTCAAGCACGGCTCAATTGCGCCGGGCGGAGCGGGCGGCTAGAGGCGCAAGTCATGAGCAATCAGGCCGCAGTCATGGGCGACGATGCCCGCATCGAAAACCGGGCACAGCTCGTCGCGGTGTTCGAACGTGGCAACAAGCCCGCCGCCGACTGGCGGATCGGCACCGAGCATGAGAAATTCGTCTATCGCACCGCCGATCATCGTGCGCCGAGCTATGACGAGCCGGGCGGCATCCGCGACCTGCTCGCCGGCATGGAAGCCTATGGCTGGGAACCGGTGCGCGAGGGCGGGAACGTCATCGCGCTGAAGGGCCCCGATGGTGCCATCAGCCTGGAGCCCGCCGGCCAGTTCGAGCTGTCCGGCGCGCCGCTAGAAAGCATTCACGAGACCTGCGCCGAATCGAACCGCCACCTCCAGCAATGTCGCGAGATCGGCGAGCGCCTCGGCCTCGGTTTCCTGTCGCTGGGCTTCTGGCCGGACAAGGCGCGCGCCGAGCTGCCGGTGATGCCCAAGGGCCGCTATGTCATCATGCGGGCGCACATGCCGCGGGTGGGCTCGCTGGGCCTCGACATGATGCTGCGCACCTGCACCATCCAGACCAATCTCGATTATGCCTCCGAAGCCGACATGGTGAAGAAGTTCCGGGTGTCGCTGGCGCTGCAGCCGCTGGCCACCGCGCTGTTCGCCAATTCGCCGTTCACCGAAGGCAAACCCAACGGCTTCAAGAGCTTCCGCAGCCATATCTGGACCGATACCGATCCGGCGCGCACCGGCGTGCTGCCGTTCGTGTTCGAGGATGGCTTCGGCTTCGAACGCTACACCGACTATGCCCTCGATGTGCCGATGTACTTCGTCTACCGCGATGGCAAATATATCGACGCCGCCGGCCTCAGCTTCCGCGACTTCCTCGCCGGCCGGCTGAGCGTGCTGCCCGGCGAACTGCCGACGATCGGCGACTGGAAGGACCATCTGTCGACCGCCTTCCCGGAAGTCCGCATGAAATCCTATCTCGAAATGCGCGGCGCCGATGGCGGCCGCTGGGACCGGATCTGCGCGCTGCCGGCGCTGTGGGTCGGGCTGCTTTACGATAACACCAGCCTCGATGCCGCCTGGGACCTGGTCAAGGCCTGGACACCCGAGGATCATGCCCGGCTGCGCGCCGAGGTGCCACGCCTGGCGCTGGCGGCGGCAGCGCCCGGCGGTGGCAGCGTGCAGGACCTGGTGAAGCGCGTGCTCGCCATCGCCGATGCCGGCCTC
>JAIXZK010000128.1 GCA_027489695.1 Sphingomonadales bacterium | reverse complement strand
CGGGCGAGCAAATCGTGATAGGCGCCGCGCAGCGCGCCGGTGAGCAGCCGGTCCTTCACCGGCCGGCGGTTGACGAACAGATATTGATGATCGGCGACGCCGCGATTGAAGGTGGCGACCGCCGCCAGCCCACCGAGGCGCAGCCCGTCGCGCTCGAGATCGACCGCCACGGCATTGTCGGCGAAATCGGCGCCGAGCAGTGCCGCCAGCCGCTGCACCAGGCCGGCCGGATCATCCGAAACCGGCGGCAGCGCCAGCAGCCGGCGGCCGTCATGTTCCAGGGAAAAGCCGACATCCGGCCGCGCCATCGCGAGCCGGCGCACCACATCGATCGCCGCCGCAAGCTCGCTGCGTGGCGATTTCAGGAATTTGCGCCGCGCCGGCACCGCGGCGAACAGCCCATCGACGGCAACACGGGTGCCGGGGGGTGTCGCCGCCGGACGGTCTTCGGCAATGCGGCCATTGTCGATCACCAGCTGCCAGCCGCTTGCCTCGCCGGCGGCCCGGCTGGTCAGGCTGAGCGTCGCGACGCTGCCGATCGACGGCAGCGCTTCGCCGCGAAAGCCCATGGTGGCGATGGCGGCAAGGTCGCCATCGGGCAGTTTCGACGTGCAATGGCGCTGAACGGCAAGGTGCAGCGCTTCACGGTCCATGCCGCCGCCATCATCGGCGACCGACAGATGATCGATGCCGCCATTGCCGAGAGCGATATGGATCTGCCGGGCGCCCGCATCGAGGCTGTTTTCGATCAGCTCCTTCAACGCCGCCGCCGGCCGCTCGACGACTTCGCCGGCGGCGATCTGGTTGACCAGCGTGTCGGGCAGGCGGCGGATCGGCATGGCCCGCCAGTCTAGCCGAGCCGGCGCCCGACTGTCTCGCGGCGATTGCCGCCGATCCGGAAGCAATGCCGAACCCGATCGCGGAGGGGGCACGGCCACCGCTTCGGCGGCAACCGGCGGGGGCCTGCCGCAAGCCCCGGCCGATGGATCGATCGCAGCCGGCACAAGGCTTGCATTACCGGGGTGCGAACGCCTAATGCGCGCCGTGACGCACCCCCGGTGCACGCAAGTCTTCGCACCCTCCAGCCGCTGGTCCCCCGATGTCGCTTTTCAGCCGGATGTTCTCGTTTCTCAGCCAGGATATGGCGATCGATCTGGGGACGGCGAACACGCTGGTCTATGTCCGCGGTCGCGGCATCGTGCTCAACGAACCTTCGGTCGTCGCGATGGAGACCATCCGCGGCACCCGCAAGGTCGTGGCGGTCGGCAACGAAGCCAAGGTGATGATGGGCAAGACGCCGGGCAATGTCGAATGCATCCGGCCGCTGCGCGACGGCGTCATCGCCGACATCGACATCGCCGAGGAAATGATCAAATATTTCATCGCCAAGGTGCATACCTCGAAGCTGCCGCGCTATCCCGAGATCGTCATCTGCGTGCCTTCGGGCTCGACCAGCGTCGAAAAGCGCGCCATCCGCGATGCCGCCAACAATGCCGGCGCCAGCCAGGTCTATCTGATCGAGGAACCGATGGCGGCGGCGATCGGCGCCGGCATGCCGGTCACCGAACCAATCGGATCGATGGTCGTCGATATCGGCGGCGGCACCACCGAAGTCGCGGTGCTCAGCCTGCGCGGCCTTGCCTATACGACATCGGTGCGCGTCGGCGGCGACAAGATGGACGAAGCCATCGTCAGCTATGTCCGCCGCAACCACAATCTGCTGATCGGCGAAATGACCGCCGAGCGCATCAAGAAGGAAATCGGCACCGCCAAGCCGCCCGCCGACGGCATCGGCCTGACGCTGGAGATCAAGGGCCGCGACCTGATGAACGGCGTGCCCAAGGAAATCACCATCAACCAGGCCCAGGTCGCCGAGGCCCTGTCCGAACCCGTTGCCACCATCGTCGAAGGCGTGCGCGCCGCGCTGGAGAATACCCAGCCGGAACTTGCCGCCGACATTGTCGACCAGGGCATCGTGCTGACCGGCGGCGGCGCGCTGCTGCGCGACATCGATGTCGTGCTGCGCGAGGCGACCGGGCTGCCGGTGACGGTGGCCGATGATCCGCTGACCTGTGTCGCCATCGGCACCGGCCGCGCGCTCGAGGATCCGCTCTACCGCGGCGTACTGACCACCGCCTGAGCGGCGCATGGGCGCCGGCGGCGCGCATCTGCCCCTTGACGCCGCGCCCGCCAAGGCGTTTTGAGCCCCCTTCACCACAAAGTTGCGAATTACGATGGACTGGACGCCCGGCACCCGCCGATCGAGCGCCATACGCCGCGAGCAGAACCTCGCGTTGATCGGTGCTGTGGTCACGGGCGCGGTGATCGCCACCGGGCTGATCCTGCTGCTGTTCGCCCGCGTCAACCCGACCGGCGCGTCGCGGCTGCGCGGCGTCATGCTCGATCTGCTGACCCCGGTGTGGAGCGTGGTGCGGGCGCCGTTCGACGGTGTCGGCCGCGCCATCGATGCCGGCAGCGACTATATCGGCGCCGTCGACCGCGCCGAACGCCTCGCCGCCGAACTTGCCGCGGCGCGTGCCGAAATCCAGCGCGCCGCCGCCGATCGGCTGGCGCTGGCGCAATTGCGGCGGATCGCGGCGGTGCGCGAACCCGGCCGCCGCCTGATCGTCACGACGCGGATCGTTTCCGCCACGGCGGGATCGGTGGCACGCACGGCGCTGGTCGGCGCCGGCGCCCGCAACGGCGTCACCACCAACCTGCCGGTGATCGGCGCCGATGGCCTGATCGGCCGCACCGTCGAGGCCGGCAATTGGTCGGCGCGGGTGCTGCTGCTCACCGACCCGGCCAGCCGCATTCCTGTCACCATCGTCCGCACCGGCCAGGCGGCACTGGTCGTCGGCGTCAACGGCCCGCGCCTCGAACTGCGCGATCGTGTCGGCGCCGATCTGCCGCTGCGCGTCGGCGACCGGCTGCTGACCTCGGGCGACGGCGGCGTGTTTCCGCCGGGCCTGCCGGTCGGCACCATCGTTTCGGCCGCCGAGCCGGCGCAGGTTCGCCCCGCCGCGACGCCGGTCGGCGCCGCCTATGTCCGCATCGAAGCGGCGTGGCTGCCGTTGCCCGAGGCCGCTGTCGCCGCCGTTCCGGAAAGCACCACGCCGGTGCCGACCGAAGCACTGCGAAGCGGCGCCCGGCCGCGACCCGTGCTGCCGCCCGCGGCACCGATCCGCTGATGATCGGCGACACACCTCCCTGGCGATTGCTCGCTCCCGACGAGCGCAGCCGCTATTGGCGCAGCCAGTGGCGTCTGGGCGTGCCGGGGCTCAGCGTGCTGCTGCTGATCTTCCTGATGACGGCGCCGCTGCTGGTGCCGGTGCCGGTATTTCCGCATCTGGCGCTGCTCGGGGTCTTCGTCTGGGCGAGCTTCCAGCCCGGCCTGATGCCGCCGTGGCTGGCCTTCGCGCTCGGGCTGGTCGCCGATCTCGCCTTCGCCCAGCCGCTCGGGCTGGACGGCACCCTGTTCGCGCTGGCCGCCGCCACCGCTCGCCTCGCCGGCGCCCGCCAGGGCCAGCCGAGCGGATTGTTCGATTGGCGGTTGGCGATCTTCCTGGTGCTGGGGTTCGAACTCGGCGCCTGGGCGCTGATGGATCTCGCCGGCCGCTCGGTACCGCTGTTGCCGCTCGCCTGGCAGCTGCTCACCACCATCGCCGCCTATCCGCTCGTCGTCGCTTTCTGCGCCGTCCTGCAACGCCGCAGCTTCGGGCGCGGCCTTGTCCGGTGAGGCGCCGGGGATGATCGCCGCCGCGCCGCCGGCCGCTCGATGACCGTCCGCCCGCCGCGCGATCCCGCCTTCACCCGGCGCAGCCTGTTGCTGGGTGGCGGCATGGCGGCACTGGGCGTGACGCTGGCCGGGCGACTGGCCTGGCTGTCGGTGTTCGAAGGCGAACAATATCGGCTGGCGTCGGAGGAAAACCGCATCCAGCTGCGCCTCATTCCGCCGCGGCGCGGCTGGATCGTCGATCGCAACGGCACGCCGCTGGCATTGAACAAGCCCGACTATCGACTGGAACTCGTCCCCGATCAGGTCATCGATCTCGATGCGCTGCTCGCTCGGGTGCGCGCCGTCCTCGGGCTGAGCTTCGACGAGGAACTGCGTATCCGCGCCGATATCGCCATCCAGCCCAAATATGTGCCCGTCGAAGTGGCGCGCGATCTCGACTGGCCGAAATTCGCCGCCGCCAATGTCCAGCTCGCCGATATTCCTGGCCTGTCGCCGGTGCGCGCCTTTGCCCGCGTCTATCCGGACAAGGATCATTTCGCCCATCTGCTCGGCTATGTCGGCGCGCCGACGCCGGAACAGTATAAGGCGACGCGCGATCCGATGCTGATCTTCCCCGGCTTCCGCATCGGCAAGGACGGGCTGGAACGCCATCAGGACCGGCAGCTGCGCGGCGAGGCCGGCGCCCGGCGGGTCGAGGTGACGGCGCGCGGCAAGGTGGTGCGCGAGCTCGGCTCGCGCGGCGATGTGCCGGGCACGACGCTGCGCCTGACCATCGATCGCGACCTGCAGAATTACGCGGCACGCCGATTGGCCGACAACAGCGGCAGCGTCATCGTCATCGACAGCTGGACCGGCGACCTGCTCGCCATGGTCTCGATGCCGGCCTATGATCCCAATATCTTTTCGCAGCGCGTGCCCGCCGCGCTGTGGCGCGACCTGCAGCGCGACGATCATACCCCGCTGCTCAACAAGAGCGCGATGGGGCTCTACCCACCGGGATCGACCTTCAAGATGGTGACGGCGCTGGCCGCGCTGGAAGCGGGCGTCAGTCCCGAAGACGCCGTCGGCTGCAACGGCCGCTATCGCCTCGGCACCAATACCTGGCATTGCCACGCCCGCCGCGGCCATGGCCGCGTCGACATGCACAGCGCCTTGCCGAAAAGCTGCGACGTCTATTTCTACACCTTCGGCCGCCAGATCGGCATCGAGGCGATCGCGACAATGGCGCGCCGGCTCGGGCTCGGCCAGAAATACGATCTGCCGCTGCCCGGCCAGGCCGCCGGGCTGGTGCCCGACAATGCCTGGAAGCAGAAGCGGTTCGGCAAGTCGTGGAATGCCGGCGAAACCCTCAACACCGCCATCGGCCAAGGCTATCTGATCACCAATCCGCTGCAGCTGGCAGTGATGACGGCGCGCATCGCCAGCGGCCGCGCGGTGCAGCCGCGGCTGATGATCGATCCCGGCGCCGGTGCGCCGGTGTTCCCCAGCCTCGGCATCGCCGAGGATCATCTCGCCATCGTCCGCCAGGGCATGTTCGATGTCGTCAACAGCGGCATGGGCACGGCGCGGCGGGCGCGGATGTCGGTCTCCGGCGTCCATGTCGCCGGCAAGACCGGCACCGCGCAGGTCCGTCGCATCACCATGGCGGAGCGCCGGCGCGGCGTGCTCCGGAACGAGGCGCTGCCGTGGAACCAGCGCGACCATGCCCTGTTCGTCGCCTTCGCCCCCACCGAAGAGCCGCGCTACGCCGTCAGCGTCATCCTCGAACATGGTATCGCCGGCGGTCTTTATGCAGCGCCGGTGGCGCGTGACGTGCTGACCTATCTCTACGATCCGGCGCGAGCGCTGGCGGCACTGGCGCCCGTCGAGGCCGAAATGCGCGAGCGTGTCCGCGCCCGGGCCAGTGCGCGCGAGACCGCCGATGCCGCCGCCACTGATCCCCGGATGCTGATGCCGCCGTGGCTGCACTGGGACCCGCCGCAACCGCCGAGCTTCGAGATCGAGGACGCCGCCCTGCCGCCGCCGGAGCGCGAGGAGCAATGACCGCCGGCGCTTGGCTTTTCGCGGGGCTTCAGTCAGGCTCGGCGCCATGCTGACGGCGCTGATCAATGGCCCCTGGGCGCGCGAGCTGTCGCTGCTGCCCTGGACGATCATCGCCGTGCTGGCGGCGCTGGCCGGCTTCGGCGCCGTCGTGCTCTATTCGGCGGCCGGGGGAAATCTCAGCCCCTGGGCGCTGAAACATGTCATCCGCTTCGCGATTCTGCTCGGCCTGGCGCTGGCCATCGCGATGGTCCGCCCGCAATTCTGGATGAAGCACGCCTGGAGCCTTTACGGCATCGTTCTCGCCGGGCTGGTCGGCGTCGAGCTGGTCGGCGGCATCCGCGGCGGCAGCCAGCGCTGGCTCGATCTCGGCATCATGGAAGTGCAGCCGTCGGAGTTCATGAAACTGGCGATCCTGCTGGTGCTGGCGCGCTACTATCATTTTCTGCCCAAGGGTTACGAAACCCGGCCGCAAGGCCTGTTTCCGGCGCTGGCGCTCATCGCGATGCCGGCGGCGCTGGTCATGCTGCAACCCGATCTCGGCACGGCGATGGCGATCGTGTTCGGCGGGCTGGTGATGCTGTTCGGCGCCGGGGTTAGGCTGTGGCTGTTCGGCGCCGGCATCGCCGCCGCCGCCGCGGCAGCGCCGATCGCCTGGACGATGCTGCACGATTATCAGCGCAACCGGGTGCTGATTTTCCTCGATCCGGCGTCGGATCCGCGCGGCGCCGGCTATCACATCACCCAGAGCAAGATCGCCATCGGTTCGGGCGGCATCACCGGCAAGGGCTTCCTTGCCGGCACGCAGAGCCACCTCGACTATCTGCCCGAACTGCAGACCGATTTTGCCTTTGCGACGATGGCCGAGGAATGGGGCCTGCTCGGCGGACTGGCGATCCTTGTCGGTTTCGGCATCGTGCTGGCCTGGGGAATCGGCGTCTCGCTGCGCGGCCGCGGCCAATTCGAGCGGCTGCTGGCGCTCGGGCTGACCGCGACACTGTTCTTCTATTTGGCCATCAATCTGATGATGGTGATGGGCTTGGCGCCGGTCGTCGGCATCCCGTTGCCGCTGATCAGCTATGGCGGCTCGGCGATGATGACGGTGATGATCCTGATCGGACTGCTGATGGGCATCGCCCGCGACAACAAGCGCCCGGACGGCTGAGCGGACGGTCGCGAACGGCCAAGAATCCCGCTGGACACACCGCGTCTCGCTTGCTAACAGCCCGCCTCCCCCACGGGCGCACGCCCCGGATGGACACATAGCTCAGTCGGTAGAGCAGCTGACTCTTAATCAGCGGGTCCTTGGTTCGAACCCAAGTGTGTCCACCACATTTTTCAGGCTCGCGGTCGCCGATCTCTTCGCTCCGGATCGACCTTTGTTTGCTTCTCGCGGCTGGCGGGGCGTCGTGTTCGGTCCTGGCAACGCGATGCCGGTTCAAACGGCGATGAGCTCGACTTCGATCTGCACGCCGAAATGCAGTTCCGGGACCGGGACGATCGAGCGGGCGGGTCGGTGATCGCCGAAGGCGCGGGCGAAGGCGGCGTTTGCCGCCGGCCAATTGGCAATTCCGACGACGTAGAGCGTCGCTTTGGCAACCTGGGCCGGGGCCTTGCCGGCGGCCCGGACGATGGCGAGCGCATTGGCGATGGCAAGATCGGCCTGCTCGGCGAAGTCTGCTGCATGGCGCACGGTGCCGTCGGGGTCGATGGGCAATTGCCCCGAGACGAACAGCCAGTCGCCGGCAAGCACGCCCTGCGAATAATGTCCGCCGGGGCGGGGTGCCTGGTCGGTGACAATGGCATTGAGCGTTGCTGTCATCTTCCGCTGCCCCCGGATGCAGTTCGTCGCGCCGCTGGCCGCGACCCCGATGTCGCGCACTATGCCGGCAAGCGGCAAGCGCCGGCAAGCGCAGCCGACGGCGATCGACGGGCACGCCCGCTGTCGAAATCCGGCTCGGGGCAGCGGCGAGCCGGCGGCAACGTCGGGTCTGGATTTTTCGCCTCGTTCCTCCAGAATGTCTCCCGGGGCATGGGGG
>JAIXZK010000033.1 GCA_027489695.1 Sphingomonadales bacterium | reverse complement strand
CGAACACCCAGGCGATCAGCGCGCCCCAGTCATGCGCGACGAGCAGCCGGCGCCCGTTCGCGCCTGCGCCGCCGAACGCATCGAACAGCGCCGCCGTATCGGCGACGAGATGATCGAGGCGATAATCGCTCTGCCGCCCCGGCCGGCTGCTGTCGCCATAACCGCGCAGGTCCGGCGCTACAGCGTGCCAGCCAGCGTCCGCCAGCACCGGCAGCTGATGCCGCCACGATTTGCGGCTCTCGGGAAAGCCGTGCAGGCACAGCGCGATATCCGCGCCGCTGCCGCATTCGTCATAGGCGAAGGTCAGACCGTTGGCGGTGATGGTTTTTGTTGGTTCAAGCAAGAAGGAGCCTCCGGCGGCTGGGGCCTTAGGCCCCAGACCCCCTTTTGTTTATCGCGACCACGTCCTTTGCAAGCCCGCTGCCTCGATGGCATTTTACGCCCAATGGCGGACGCCGGAGAACACAGTTACGCTGTTTGAATGGAGAACGAAGGCTTGGCAATTTTCGAGGGATCAAACGGTTCGCTGCGAATTGGCGTTGACCGCTACCAGTTTCCGGAGATCACAGATGACGATTGGGATTCCAATTGGCTTATGGTCCACGGCGATGCGGTTCTTGATGGCAAGGGGTGGAGCTTCAGTGACCCCTGCTTGACCACCTTCGAGCTTGAGCGCCTTGCTGACTGGCTCGACCAAGTGTCCCGCGGACGCGCAGAGAAGCCATTTTGCGGCTTCACCGAGCCGAACCTCGACTTTAAGCGTGTATCGGATGATGAAGTTCGAATTGCATTTTCACTTGAGGCTTTGCCACCGTGGAGAAAGCGCGATGGCGAGATTGGATTTAACGTGCCGATCAACGATCAACTTGGTGCTGCCGCCAACAGCCTGCGTGCGCTCTTGACGCGCTTCCCCATTCGAGCGCGCAACGGCAGCTAACCACCACTTCTTGCCCTTTGCGCGCGGATCGTGATGGCGGTCACATGTATGACGCCTTGCGCCGCGTTGCGGATGCTCCTGCCATCAAAGCCGCTTGTCGATTGCAGATACTCGGAAAACAGTCATGTTGCGCGCATGAGCGGCGAGCATTGGACATACACCGAGTGGGCGACGAACACGGTCGAAAAGATCGTGGTCATGGGGTTGGCGGTTCCGGAAGAGCATCGCGCCGACTGGCTTCGTCTGCAAATCGGTTTGGCAATCGACCAAGCCCTGCGTCACGGCCGCTCGGGACTGGGTAACGATGACCCGGTGGTGGCTTAGAGGCAACCGTCCGCAACCGCCCAATATCGGACGAAGGTTGAGTGAGTGGTGACTGGTTGGCATGGAGGGCGCGGTGCAAACCCAAGTCGTAAATATTCCTGCCGGTAAAATCGTGGATTGGGAGTCTTTCCACGACGTTTTCGATGAGGCGTTGGGGTTTCCAGGATATTACGGCCGCAACATGGATGCGTGGATCGACTGTTTCACCCATGCCGACGACGCCGAGAGCGGAATGGTTGCCAATCCGATCGCGAGCGGCGACCTGCTCACCCTCGCAATATCAGATGCAGCGGAGTTCAAGCAGCGCTGTCCCAAGCAGTTTGACGCACTGATTGAATGCACCGCCTTCGTGAATTATCGACGGCGTGAAGTGGGCAATGGTCCCATCCTTGCCCTGCTTATTGACGGCTTTTTCGAGTAGGATCGAATGGCCGCTTTCCACGAGAAGCGGCCTCAACTCAGGCTTCTATCCTCCAAAACTGCCTCGTTATTGCGAAAAATTCAAAATGGGGTCTGGGGCCCACGGCCCCAGCCGCCGGAGGCCACCCTTCCTTCACGCGTTGAAATGCAGGCGGAACCCCGGCCGCGGCCAGCGGCATTTGGCCAGTTTGCCGGTGGTGGAGAGTGTCACCCAGGCGTCCATCATGTCGGCGCCGCCGAAGGCGATATTGGTGGTGAGCAGATCGGGGAAGGCGAAGAACTCCTGGGCGCCGGTGACGGGATCGACCGAGGTGATGCCGGCGGTTTCGATCAGCGTCGCCTGGGCGATATTGCCATTGGCTTCCATGGCCAGGCTGTCGAGATAGGTCTTGGTCGGCCAGGTGGTGACGAAGCGGCCGGGCACGGCGGCGAGCGGCGACGGCGCCACTTCGCCCGGCGCGGTGATGTCGAAGCCGAGGATGACGCGCTCCGGCGTGACCGCGGCGTACACCTCCTTGCCATCGGGCGAGATGCCGACGCCGTTGAAATTGGGGCCATAGACGACGCGCTTGATGCTGTTGCCATCGGGGGTGGCGTAATAGAGCCCGCCCTTGTCGGTATGCGTCGGCCAATGCTTGCCGAGATCGGTGAACCAGAAGCCGCCATGCGCATCGAACATGATGTCGTTGGGGCCGGAGAGTTTCAGCCCGTCGACGCTGTCGTAGAGCCGATCGACCTTGCCGGTGGCGATATCGATCCGCTCGATACGGCCGGTGTCGTAATCGGCCGCGGCGTTGCCGGGCAGCAGCATGCCGTCCTGGCTGTACCATTCAAAGCCGCCGTTGTTGCAGACATAGATGGCGCCATCCGGGCCGATGGCAGCGCCGTTCGGCCCGCCGCCCGGCGTCGCGATGGTCTGCTTCGAACCATCGGGGCGGACGCGGGTCAGCTTGCCGGCGGCGATCTCGACTACGATCACCGAGCCATCGTCCATGGCGATCGGGCCTTCCGGAAAGGCGAGGCCTTCGGTGACGATTTCGTGCGCGTGCATGGCGGTTCTTCCCCTTTGTGTTTGGGGGCAGAGTGGCGCGGCGGCGCGGGAGTGCCAACGGATCAAAAAGAGGGGCAGAGCCCCCCCTCTCCCGCTTGCGGGAGAGGCGAGTCGCGCTCCAGCGCGCCGGGTGAGGGTGATCCCGGCTGTTGAAAGAAAAGAACACCCTCACCCGCTCGCCCAAGGGGGCGAGTCGCCTCTCCCGCAAGCGGGAGAGGGGGGCTTTGGGCCGACTGTGGGTGCTGCAACAAAATGGGGTCTGGGGCCTACGGCCCCAGCCGCCGGAGGCAAAAAACGCCGCCGGAGGCAAACTTTCTTAAATCACCCCAGCCGCGCCAGCGCCGCCGCCAGTTTCTCGGCTTCTGCCGCCCGCGCGTCATGGTCTTCGCGGGCTTTTTCGATGGCTTCGGGCTTGGCGCGTTCGGTGAAGCCGGGGTTGCCGAGGCGGCCAGCCAGCGCGTCGCGTTCCTTGATCGCCTGGGCCAGCGCCTTGTCGAGCCGGGTGCGTTCGGCGGCGAGGTCGACGACGCCTTCGAGGGGCAGGGCGAAGGTCGCCTCGCCATGGACGAGTTGCAGGCGGCCGCCTTCGGGGGTGGTTTCGGCGGGCGCGATGCGGGCGAGGCGCTCGATAGCCGCGGCGTTGGCGGCGAGGCGGGTGAGCGTTGCCGGCGTGGCGCCTTCAACGACATAGCCGAGCCGGGCGCCGGGCGGCACGTTCAATTCGGTGCGCGCCGAGCGGACTTCTGTGATCAGGCCGATCAGCCAGTCGATATCGGCTTGTGCCTCCGCATCGGTAGGGATGGCAGCGGTATCGGGCCAGGCAGCGAGGATCAGGTCGTGCTGGCGGACGGCGAGCGCGTGCCAGAGCTCCTCGGTCAGGAACGGCATTACCGGGTGGAGCAGACACAAGATCTGGTCGAGCGCCCAGCCGGCGACGGCGCGGGTTTCCGCGGCCACCGCGGCATCGGCGCCTTCGGCCAGCAGCGGCTTGGTCAGTTCCAGATACCAGTCGCAGAAGCGGTTCCAGACGAACTGGTAGATGGTGTCGGCATAGCCATCGAAGCGGAAGGCGGCGATGGCGGCTTCGAGCGCGCGGGCGGTCTGCGCGACTTCGCCGATAATCCAGCGGTTGACCGGGTGCGCCGCGGCCGGCGGCAGCGGCGAGGCCGAACCGCCGATGCCGTTCGATTGCGCGAAGCGCGCGGCGTTCCACAGCTTGGTGGCGAAGTTGCGATAGCCTTCGATGCGCTTTTCATCGAGCTTGATGTCGCGCCCTTGCGTTTCCATCGCGGTCAGCGTGAAGCGCAGCGCATCGGCGCCATATTTGTCGATGAGGCCCAAAGGATCGACGGTATTGCCCTTGGATTTCGACATCTTGGCGCCCTTGGCGTCGCGGACGAGGCCATGGCAATAGACGGTCTTGAACGGCGGCACCCCGTCCATGAAGTGGATGCCCTGCATCATCATCCGCGCGACCCAGAAGAAGATGAGGTCGAAGCCGGTGACGAGCACGTCACCGGGGTAATGGCGGGCGAGATCGGGGTTTTCGGTTGCCGTTTTGTCATTCCCGCCCCAGCGGGAATCCATCTCCGGAACCCGGTCGCCAGTGTCGACGGTCGGGAGATGGGTTCCCGCTTGCGCGGGAATGACGGCGGTTTCGGGTTCGGTCGCACCGTCCGGCCAGCCGAGCGTCGCGAACGGCCAGAGCGCGGAGGAGAACCAGGTATCGAGCACGTCCTCGTCTTGATAAACAAGCCAATCTTTCCCAGAAATTCCGCCAACTGGCGCATATTCAAGTGCTGCCCGGCGAGTTTCGAAGTATATGAAGTTGATACTTGAGTTCACCTGTAATGCTTGAGCCTCAAATTCGGCTCTAGTTTCAGCAACAAAGATCTCGGTATCAAGCGTCACCTGATTGAAGCAGTGCCAAGCCGGAATCCGGTGCCCCCACCACAGCTGCCGTGACACGCACCACGGCTGGATATTCTCCATCCAGTTGAAATAGGTCTTTTCCCAGGTCTTCGGCACGAACTGCGTGGCGCCGGACTGCACCGCCGCCAGCGCCGGCTTGGCAAGCTCGCCGGCGTTCACATACCATGGGTCGGTCAGCCACGGCTCGATCCCCACGCCGCCGCGGTCGCCATAGGGCGTCTGGATCGTGCGGGGTGCGGCGTCGTGCTCGGTCTCAAGACCTTCCTTGTCGCGCGTAACATGCGGCACAAGGCGG
>JAIXZK010000022.1 GCA_027489695.1 Sphingomonadales bacterium | reverse complement strand
GGAGAAGGCGGTGAGCATCATCTTCACCTCGGTCGGCTTGAACACGCGGCCGTACTTCTCGTGGTAGCAATCCTGCACTGCCACATCGGCCTGGGTGAAGAAGCGGAAGATCTGGGTGAGCAGATTGCGCTCGTGATCGGTCAGCTTCTGCGCCCAGTCACGGCAATCCTCGCCCAGCGGCACTTCCTCCGGCATCCAATGGACCTGCTGCTGGCGTTTCCAGAAGTCATAGGCCCAGGGATATTCGAAGGGCTTGTAAGACTTGGAGGCTTTCAGAAGCGACATGGCAGTTCCTACTTCGAGACTTCGGGGCCGAAACCGACAGCGGTTTCGAGATACCAGGGGACGGCCACGCCATCGCGGCTGGCCGGGGTGAAGGTCGCCCGCGTCAGCAACGCATGGCAGGCGGCAGTATCGAGCCGCGCAAAACCGCTGCTCGCTATGACCTTGCAATCCTTCGCCGAACCATCGGCGGCGATGGTGAGGCGGACCCGGGCCGTACCGGCCTCGCCCGCCGCCAGCTGCAGCGCGGGATAAGTGACGCTGACCAGCTTGGGTTCGACGATGGCCGGGGCGGCGGCGGCGAGGAGAAGAAGGAGGCCTCCGGCGGCTGGGGCCTTAGGCCCCAGACCCCATCTTGTTTTGGCAAGACGCCCACGAGATGGGGTCTGGGGCCCAAGGCCCCAGCCGCCGGAGGCTCTTTTCCCTTCAAAAACGGTTGGGAGGGGGTCGTGCGCGCAAGTCGTGGAAGTCACGCCCACGGCCCCCTCGCCGTCCCGCGCGGCCGGGGCCGTGCGGGTCCCGCGGGTCGGCGAGCCGGCCCGGCGGTCATGCCCTACTGACAGGCAAGGCATTCGTCATAATCCTTGGCTTCGGCGCGCATTACCGGGCGCTCCACCGTGTTGTCCGCCTCGACCCCGCCGGCGAAACCGGCGCGCTGGATCGACATGGAGCGCAGATAATAGAGCGACTTGATGCCGAGTTCCCAGGCGCGATAGTGCAGCATCAGCAGATCCCATTTTTCGACATCGGCCGGGATGAACAGGTTCAGCGACTGGGCCTGATCGATATAGGGCGTGCGATCGCCGGCGAGTTCGAGCAGCCAGCGCTGATCGATTTCGAACGCCGTGCGGAACACTGCCTTTTCATCGGGGGTGAGGAAATCCAGATGCTGGACGGAGCCGCCCATTTCGAGGATCGAACTCCACACCGTCTCGCTGTTCTTGGCCTTTTCGATCAGCAGCCGCTCGAGATAGGGATTGCGGACGACGAAGCTGCCCGACAGCGTCTTGTGGGTATAGACGTTGGCGGGGATCGGCTCGACACAGGCCGAGGTGCCGCCGGCGATGATGCTGATGCTGGCGGTCGGCGCGATCGCCATCTTGCAGGAGAAGCGCTCCATGACGCCCATGTCGGCGGCATCGGGGCACGGCCCGCGCTCGACGGCGAGGGCCATCGACGCCTGGTCGACGCCCGAGCGGATGTGCTTGAAGATCTTGAGGTTCCACGACTTCGCCATGGCGCCTTCGAAGGCAATCCCGCGCGCCTGGAAGAAGCTGTGCAGCCCCATGACGCCAAGGCCGACCGAGCGTTCGCGCATCGCGGCATAGCGGGCGCGCTCCATCTCGGGCTCGGCGCGATCAATGTAATCCTGCAGGACATTGTCGAGGAAGCGCATGCAATCCTCGATGAACTGCGGCTCGCCGTGCCACTGGTCCCAGGTTTCGAGGTTCAAGGACGACAGGCAGCACACCGCGGTGCGATCGACGCCGTGGTGATCGGGGCCGGTCGGCAGGGTGATTTCGGAGCAGAGATTCGAGGTCGAGACCTTCAGCCCCAGGTCGCGCTGGTGCTTGGGCATGGTGTCGTTCACATGATCGATGAAGACGATATAGGGCTCGCCGGTGGCGAGGCGCGTCTCGACGAGCTTGGTGAACAGGGCGCGGGCATCGACCTGGCCGCGGCGTTCGCCGGTCTTGGGGCTGACGAGGTCGAAGGTCGTGCCGTCGCGCACGG
The DNA here is from genome assembly GCA_027489695.1 of Sphingomonadales bacterium. GTDB lineage: Bacteria > Pseudomonadota > Alphaproteobacteria > Sphingomonadales > Sphingomonadaceae > Sandarakinorhabdus. Next base: position 32,856 of record JAIXZK010000022.1, on the reverse strand, counting down.
CGGCCATGAAGGCGTCGGTGACCAGCACGCCATGGTGGAGGTTCAGCGCCTTGCGGTTGAAATCGCCGGACGGCTTGCGGATTTCGAGGAACTCCTCGATCTCCGGGTGCGAGATGTCGAGGTAGCAGGCGGCCGAGCCGCGGCGCAGCGAACCCTGGCTGATGTCCAGGGTGTGCGAATCCATGACGCGGACGAAGGGGATGATGCCGCTGGTCTTGCCGTTGAGGCCGACCGGCTCGCCGATGCCGCGCACCCGGCCCCAATAGGTGCCGATGCCGCCGCCGCGCGACGCCAGCCAGACATTCTCGTTCCAGGTGCCGACGATGCCTTCGAGGCTGTCGCTGACCGAGTTGAGGTAGCAGGAGATCGGCAGGCCGCGGCCGGTGCCGCCGTTCGACAGGACGGGAGTCGCCGGCATGAACCACAGGCGCGAGATATGGTCATAGAGGCGCTGGGCGTGCGGCGCGTCATCGGCATAGGCAGCGGCGACGCGGGCGAACAGGTCCTGATAGCTTTCGCCGGGCAGGAGATAGCGATCGTCCAATGTTTCCTTGCCGAAGTCGGTGAGCAGCGCGTCGCGGCTGCGATCGACGGTGACCGGGAATTTCCAAGGCATCACTTCGTTGGAAGCACGCCGCGCCGCGGGGGCCGGCGCGGGTGTTGCCGCCATGCCGCTGGCAAGGCTTTCCATCGCTTCGAGAACCGCCGTCTCGCCCATGCTGCCACCTGCCTGAAAATCGTTCACCAATTCACTCCCGACCCCTGACGTCAGCCCCCACCTTCTGGTCTCGTTGCCGAGTCGGGCCTGACAGAATAGAATGAGAACAAACCGGGATCACGCACCAAGTTGCCAGCGACGTGAATTATCCCCGCAATCCACAGCCGATGATCGATCGGCGGCCTGCCCTCCCTTCGTCCGAAGCCACAAACTGTTGTGCCATGGCTTCGTCCTCGGGCTATAGATTGTGCCTATCCCGGCGGCGGACGCAAGCGACTTTTCTGTCGCGGCGGGGGATTTCAGGGCTTGCCAACAAGGTCAATATCTTGGCGGGAGCGGCGATGGGCTGCCCCGGACGTCGTTCCGGTGCCGGCCGGCTTTTGCTTCCGCGCCGGCATCCGCTATGGGCGCGCAGACGCTTTTTTCGGGGCACCAGAATGACGCTGATCCGCCAGACCGACATCATCGACTCGGTCGCCGACGCGCTGCAATTCATCAGCTACTATCATCCGATGGATTACATCCGGGCGCTGGGGCGTGCCTATGATCTGGAGCAGGGGCCGGCGGCCAAGGACGCCATCGCCCAGATCCTGACCAACAGCCGCATGTGCGCCGAAGGGCACCGCCCGATCTGCCAGGATACCGGCATCGTCGTTGCCTTTGTGAAGGTCGGCATGAACGTGCGCATCGCCGACGCGACGATGGGCCTGGCCGCGATGATCGACGAGGGCGTGCGCCGGGCCTATCTTCACCCGGAGAATCGCCTGCGCGCTTCGATCGTGTCGGACCCAGCGTTCGGCCGCGCCAACACCCGCGACAACACGCCGGCGGTCACCCATGTCGAGCTCGTGCCGGGCGATACCATCGACATCACGGTGGCGGCCAAGGGCGGCGGCTCCGAGAACAAGACCAAGTTCGCCATGCTCAACCCGTCGGATTCGATCCGCGACTGGGTGCTGGAGATGGTACCGAAGATGGGCGCCGGCTGGTGCCCGCCGGGAATGCTGGGCATCGGCATCGGCGGCTCGGCCGAAAAGGCGATGCTGCTGGCGAAGGAATCGCTGATGCTGCCGATCGACATGGCCGAACTGAAGGCCCGCGGCCCGGCGTCGAAGCTGGAGGAACTGCGCATCGAGCTCCACGACGCGGTCAACGATCTCGGCATCGGCGCGCAGGGGCTGGGCGGGCTGGCGACGGTGCTTGACGTCAAGATCCTCGACGCGCCGACGCATGCGGCGTCGAAACCGATCGCGATGATCCCCAATTGCGCCGCCACCCGTCATGCGCATTTCGTCCTCGATGGTTCGGGCCCGGCCTATCTCGAACCGCCGAAGCTTGCCGATTGGCCCAAGGTCGACTGGAAGCCGTCGAAGGAGGCGATTCCGGTCGATCTCGACACGCTGACGCCGGAAATCGTCGCGTCTTGGAAGCCCGGCGACCGGCTGCTCCTGAACGGCAAGATGCTCACCGGCCGCGATGCCGCGCACAAACGAATGACCGACATGCTGGCGCGCGGCGAAGCGCTGCCCGTCGATTTCACCAACCGAGTCATCTATTATGTCGGCCCGGTCGATCCGGTGCGCGATGAAGTCGTCGGCCCGGCCGGCCCGACCACCGCCACCCGCATGGACAAGTTCACCGAAGCCATGCTGGCGCAGACCGGCCTGATCGCCATGGTCGGCAAGGCCGAACGCGGCCCCGCCGGCATCGACGCCATCGCGCGGCACAAGGCCGCCTATCTGATGGCGGTCGGCGGTGCGGCCTATCTCGTCTCCAAGGCGATCAAGGCTTCGAAGGTGCTGGCGTTCGAGGATCTGGGCATGGAGGCGATCTACGAATTCACCGTGCGCGACATGCCGGTGACGGTGGCGGTCGATGCGACGGGCGAGAGCGTCCACGCAACCGGGCCGCTGGTATGGCGGGAAAAGATTGCGAAGCAGCGGGCGCTGGAGAGGGTCTGACCCCAAGCACCCGCTGATGTCGCGCTATCCACCCATCGATCCCGCCAGCCACTACGGCCCGGCAATGCTGGCGATGGCCGACTGGCTGCGTGGCCAGTCCCAGAACGTGTGGCTGGCGGCGACCGCGGACATCAACTGGGGCTTTGCAGTGCCGTTGCTGCAGTGGGTTATCGCGCAGCCGCAGTGCGACCTTGGCGTCGCGGCGCAGATCTTCTGGCTGGGCAACCCGTCCGAGGTCGCGGATCCGCGCGACACCTGGCGCGACGATGACGGCGACGAAAACCATGATCTGGTGCGCGCCATCGCGCGCAACGCCGCCGCCGGCCAGTATCGCGACTGCCGGCTGGCACCGTGCAGCGAGGATGTTGCCTTCGAAATGCGGCAGTTCGGGCGATTGCGCCATGCCTATCCCGACCATGTCCTGCCCTTTACGGTGGCACCGGCGCTGCTCGGCCCATTTGGCGCCTCGCCAACGGCCGGGGCCTTGGCATTTCGAACCGACCCGGCCGTGCGTGCGCTGTTTTCCGCGCTCGGTACCGATTTCGGCTGATTGCCGGCAGGGCGGGATGTGTTGTCCCGCTTCACGGTCCCGCCCCTGCCGGCTAACCTCGCTTGCCAGGCGCCGCAACCGACGTGACACAGCACGAATATGAACGGTCCCGAACAACCCATCTCGCCCTACCATCCGGTCCGGATCGACCATCGAGAGGCGTGGCGGGAAATCGCCATGATCGACTGGCTCCGCACCCAGCCGCAGGAGGTGTGGGTCGTCGCCTCCGAGTGTTTCAACTGGGTGGATTCGGTGAGGGTGATGCACTGGATGATCGATCAGCCGCAGTGCGATCTTGCCGTCGCCGCAAACATCTTCTGGCTCGGCAATCCGTCCGAACTGTCGCACCCAGAGATGTGCAGCCGATGGGAGGGCGAGCCGCGCTGGGAGGATGAAGCGCTGCTTCGGCAGATCTTGATCCATGCCGCTGCCGGGCGATACTCCTGCTCCTGGTGCCCGACATTTGAACATATGTCCCATGAGATCAGCAATATCCGCACGTATCGCAGCAAATTCCCCGATCATGTCCCGCCATTCGAGATTCCGCCGGTGCTGTTTGGCCCGTTCGGCAAGCGGCCGTCGCCGGCGGCCCATGATTTCAAGACGGATCGGGCCGTGCAGAAACTGTTCCGGGACCTGTGGGCGTACCTCGTTTACCCACCCGAGTGAGCAAGGGTGACTGCTGCGTCCGCGCCGTCGATCCAGTGCAACTGACGTGCGCTTGCCGCTGCCGCCCCAGTCTGGATGCGCATCGGCGTGCCAGAACCGCAGATTGATTCAATTTGTTTGTCCTCGCCGACGGCACCGGTGTTCATTCCGCATGCAGGGCGCGCGATGCAGCTTTTGCCGGGAGGAGGGACATATGACCCGGATCGTTGCATTCATCGGAACAGCGACATTGCTGCTGCTGGCGTCATGCGCCGCGCCGGTGGCACAGCGTGGCCTTGGCGTCGGCAGCGCCGCGCCTAGCGTGCCGGCGGCACCGCCACCGCCCGGGCCGGGCGAGGCAGCGACACCCGCGGCGCCCGAACCGGTGCCGGCGATGGCGCCGGTGTGGCGGCTGCGCACGGTGCTGAACGCCGCGGCATTGAGCTGCCGGCTGGCCGGCGATACGCAATTGGTGCCGCGCTACAACCAGCTACTGCGCCACCACCGCGCCGCGCTGGCCATTGCCTATGCCGCCGAACAGGATCGCTATCGCCGGCAGCATGGCGCCGCCTGGCAGCGGGTGCAGGACAGTGAAATGACCCGCATCTACAATCATTATGGCAGCATCGCCGGGTCGCCGCGCTTCTGCGCCGCCGCGGCCTCGATCGCCGGCGATGCCATCGCCGCCGAAGCCGATGCCCTGCCCCGGCTGGCCGCCGCGGTGCTGCCGACGCTGTTGGGGCGCCGGCCAGCACCGTCGCGCTGAAACGGCTGCCGCCCGGCGCGAGAATCGCGGGTCGCGATCAGCCGGGTCCGTAGACGGCGTCGAGCATCGTGCCGAGCGCGGCGGCGAGGCGCTGCCAATCCGCGTCGGCGCGCAGCGGCATGCCCGCGAAGGCGCCGCTGGCGCTGGCCGAAAGCACCATCATCTGCACGGCGGCGATCAGCGCGGCATTCACAACGGCGGCGTCGCAACCATCCGGCGGCGCGAGATCGCCGCGCTGGCGCAACATCCAGCCGGTCAGCGCCTTGCTGCGGGCCTGCGCCAGCCTCATCACCATCGGCGACGGATCGGCGATTTCCCAGGTCATGATCTTCTGGACCAGCATGTCGGCACGCAGCGCCGCCATAAAGCCGAAAATCAGCCGTTCGGCGAGCTGGCGATAGCTGGCGGGCGGGGCGGCATCGGTGGCCAGGCGATCGACGATCCAATCGGCAAGTTCGCCGCCGATGGCATCGATCAACCCGTCGAGGCCGCCGAAATAGCGATAGATCAATTGCTTGTCGCATCCCGCTCGACGCGCGACGGCATTGATCCCGAAATTCTGGAAGCCGCTTTCGGCCAGCAGGTCGCGCGCCGCGGCGACCAGGGCCGCCTCGGTGCGCGCACGATCGCGCGGGCGCGGGTCGGGCGTCAGGGTGTCGTTCATGGCAGAGGGCGTCCTGCGACCCGACGCCGGACGGCAGGTACGGCCAGGTTACGAGCCGCCACCTGCGGCAAAGCGCCGGCACAATCGCGGCGGGACGCGCGGCATCCGCCGCCGCCCTGCCCTGCCCGCCGCCTAGGTCTGCCGATCTTGGCTTGTCGTCCCATGTCCGCCCCGATGCCGATTGATTTCGAACCATAAAATCCGTCCCCGCGACTGTCGAGACAAAATGTCACCAACTGGTGATATTTGGGCTTGCAGATCGTTGCGGCGCGCGTTAACAGCGATGTCACCGAATGGAGACATGCTCATGAATGTGCTTCCCGCCTTCCCAACCGACGTTTCCGCCCGGCCTCACCGGTTGACCGGCCCCGGCTTTGCCGCAATCGCGATCGGTATCGGGTTCAACATTCCCTATGCGCTGCTCACGATGAACTTCGATTATCCTGGCGTGCTGCGCCGCCCCGCGAGCGAAGCGCTGGCGCTGTTCGCCGCCGGCGGCCCGGCGCTGATCGCCACCTGGTACGGCTTTGCCGTTGCCGCGATCGCGCTCATACCGATTGCCATCGCGTTGGCGATCACGCCGCGGCGGCTCGCCACGCGGCCGGCGCTGGCGATCGGCGCCGCCATTGCCGGCGCTCTCAGCGGCCTCGTCCAGGCAATCGGGCTGTTGCGCTGGGTTTTTGCGGTGCCGATGCTCGCGCAGGCCCGGCTCGCGGCCGATGCCGATCCATTGGCCGGGCGCGCCGCGACCCTCGTCCATGAGGTGCTCAACCTCTGGGGCGGGGTGGCCATCGGCGAGCATCTCGGCCAGATCCTGCTTGCGCTGTTCGTCGGCCAATTGGCCCTGCTCCAGCATGACGAAGCCAGGCCGCTGCAGGCGGGCATCGGGCTGACCACGGCCGGCGCCTTGTTGGTCGGCTCCCTGGAAGGCCCGGCGCTGGCGCTCGGTGCCGCCGTGCCGGCGTTCACGTCCGCCACGATCGCCGGTTTCCTCGGCCTGACGCTCTGGCTGCTGCTGACCGGATGGCGGCACCGCGACGGCTGACGCGCGGCGCCGGTCCGACACGGGGGCCCTTGCCAGCCGCCCGCAAATCATGTGCTGGGGCGGACATGACGCCCCTCCCCGATCGCTTCCGCCCGCGCGCGGTCATCTTCGACATGGATGGGCTGCTGCTCGACAGCGAGCGCGTCGCGCGCGACCTGATCCAGGCGACCAGCGCCGACATGGGCTATCCGATGTCGGACGATCTGTTCGCGACGCTGATCGGCGTGCCGGAGGATGGCAATCGCCTGACCCTGCACGCTGCCTTCGGCCCGGGCTTCGATTACGACGCCTTGCGCGCCGGTTATCACGCCCGCCGCGAGGCGCTCTATGGCGACCGGCTGCCGATGAAGCCGGGGGCGCTGGCGGCGGTGCAGGCGGTGCGGGCGCTCGGCCTGCCCGCCGCCGTCGCCACCTCGACCGCCCGCCGCTACGCCGAACCGGAACTCGCCGCGGTCGGCATCCTGCCGCTGCTCGAAACGCTGGTGCCGCGCGACGAGGCGGCGCGCGGCAAGCCCTTTCCCGATCTCTACCTGGAAGCCGCCCGCCGCCTGGGCGTGCCGCCCGCCGACGGCCTGGCGCTGGAAGACAGTTACAACGGCGTCCGCGCCGCCCATGCCGCCGGCGTGCCGGTGATCATGGTGCCCGACCTGCTGCCGCCAACCGACGAGATGCGCGCGCTGGCGCTGGCGGTGATGCCGGACCTGGCGGCGGTGGTCGAATGGCTGCGGGGTTAGGCCCGAACCGCGCGGGTCACCCCGGGCTTGACCCGGGGCCCAGCTTGCTTCTGGCGTATCGGTACGAGGGAAGCTGGGTCCCGGGTCAAGCCCGGGATGACAGGGCGTTGGCGCTTGCGCTTCTGACCGCCGACAAGCGCATGCATCGCCAGCCAAGCGCGCACGCCCCTTGCTGAATCGCCGACCGCCGGTTCAGATGCACCCACACCACGCCACAAGGAAGCCCATGCACCGCATCATCGCCGTCGCCCTGCTGGCCACCGCCCCGCTCACCGCGCAGACGGTCACCCCGCCCGCGGCGATCACCGCCGAAAACGTCCCCGCCATCCCCCTCAGCCTGGCTGCTGCAGTGCGGCCCTATCTCGAATATCGCACCGCGGCGTTCCGCGACTGGGATCCGGTATCGCGCGGCATGATCATCGCCACCCGCTTCGGCGATGCGGCGCAGCTCGCCAGGGTGCTGGTGCCCGGCGGCGATCGCCGCCAGATCAGTTTCGAGAATGAGCCGATCGGCGCCGCCGGCCTGTCGAAATCCGGCGATGCGCTGGTGCTGACCAAGGATATCGGCGGCGGCGAATTTTTCCAGCTCTACCGGCTCGACAGCGGCCGGCTGACCCTGCTCAGCGACGGCAAGAGCCGCAACACCGGCGCCGTCTGGTCGAAGGACGGCCGGCTGGTCGGCTATACCTCCACCCGCCGCAACGGCAGCGACGGCGATCTGTATGTCGTCGATCCGCGCGATCCGGCCAGCGACCGGCGCGTCGCGATACGCAGCGGCGGCGGCTGGGGCTTCGAGGATTTCGCCCCCGATGGCCGCAGCGCGCTGGTCAGCCAGCGGCTGTCGGTGGAGCGCAGCGAGCTGTACCGCCTCGATCTCGCCAGCGGCACCCTGACCCGGCTCGACAAGCCGGGCGCGCCGGTTTCGCTGGCCAAGGTCGCCCATGCCCCCGATGGCACGATCTGGGCGCTTTCCGACCAGGGCAGCGACACGCAGCGGCTGGTGACGCTCGATGGCCGCGGCGGCTTCACCGTGAAATATGGCGGGCGCTGGGATGTCGAGGAATTCGACATTTCGGCCGATGGCAGCTTTGTCGCCATCACCGTCAACGAAGCCGGCGCCTCGAAACTGCGCATCCTCGATACGGCGACGGGTGCGTTGCGCGGCGAGGCGAAGCTGCCCGCCGGCGTCATCACCGGGCTGAAGATCGCACCCTGGGGCGCGATCGGGTTCAGCCTGGCCAGCGCCACTTCGCCGGCCGACGCCTGGAGCGTCGATCCCGTCACGCTCGCCGCGACCCGCTGGACGAACAGCGAAACCGGCGGGCTCGACGCGACGCTGAATCGCGAGCCTGAGCTGGTGCGGGTCAAGTCCTTCGACGGCGTCGAAGTTTCGGGCTTTCTCTACAGCCCCGATCCGGCGCGCTTCCCGGGCAAGCGGCCGCTGCTGCTCGATATCCATGGCGGCCCCGAGGGCCAGACCCGGCCGGGCTTCATCGGCCGGGCCAATTATCTCGTCAATGAGCTGGGGATCGCGGTCTTCTACCCCAATGTCCGCGGTTCGACCGGCTATGGCCGCAAGTTCGTCGGCCTCGATAACGGGCCATGGCAGCGCGAAAATACGGTGAAGGACATCGGCGCCTTCCTCGATGCGCTGACCGCCAGGTCCGATATCGACGCCAGCCGCGTCGCCGAAACCGGCGCCAGCTATGGCGGTTACATGTGCAACGCCGTCGCCATCGCCTATGGCGCGCGGCTGAAGTCGGCGCTGTGCCTGCGCGCCATCTCGAACTTCGTGACGTTGCTCGAGAACACCGAAAGCTATCGCCGTGACCTGCGCAGGGTCGAGTATGGCGACGAACGCGACCCGAAGAGCCGCGCCAAGCTGACCGAGATTTCGCCGCTGACCCGCGCCGGCGAGCTGCGCATCCCGCTGATGCTGGTGACCGGCAGCAACGATCCGCGGGTGAAGCCATCCGAAAGCTATCAGATGGCGGAAGCCGTGCGGAAGAACGGCGTGCCCGTCTGGCACGTCATCGCCGCCAACGAAGGCCATGGTTTCCAGAAGAAGGAAAACCTCGACTATCAGTTCCTGGCGACGGTGACCTTCTGGAAAGCGACGCTGCTGAAGTAGCGGCGGCGCTAGACCAGCACCCGTCCCGGCGCGCCGACCATTTCGAGCACGGTATCGCGATCGAGTTCCAGCAACGGCTTGATCAGGCCGTCGCGCAGATCATAGACCCAGCCGTGCAGCTTCAGGTCGCGGCCGGCGGCGAAGGCGCGGCTGACCGTGGGCGTGCGCGCCAGATGCAGCAGCTGGTCGCGGACATTGCATTCGACCAAACGGTTGTGGCGCGCCTCGGCATCGCCGATCCCGTCGATTTCGGCGGCATGGGCATCATAGACATGGCGGGCATGGGCGAGCCAGTCGCCGACCGGCCCCGGCGGCGGGCCATCGAGCGCCGCCTTGACACCACCGCAACCATAATGGCCGCAGACGACGAGCTGATCGACCCCAAGCGTGCCGACCGCGAAATCGATCACCGCCATCAGATTGGCGTCGTCATGCTGGACGAGGTTGGCGATGTTGCGGTGGACGAACAGGCCGCCGGGCTGGGCCTGGGTGAACTGGTCGGGCGCCACCCGGCTGTCGGAACATCCGATCCACAGGAAGGCCGGCTTCTGGCCGTCGACATGGCGGGTGAACACCGTCGGGTCCTCCGCCAGTTGCTCGGCCGCCCAGGCGCGATTGTGGAGAAGGAGCTGATCGACTTCCTGCATGTGACTGGCCTCAGGTCGCGCGGGCGCGGGTAAGCGGCGCGTGGATCAACGCCGCGCTGCGGCCGCTGGGATCGCCCTTGATGACGACGCGCAGCCTGCGGAACGGCGCGGCTTTCACAAAGGCGTTGATGATGTCGATATTGTCGAGATCGACATAGTTCGTCGCCGACAAGTCGATCAGCACGGTGCGGCCATCGGGCACCCCGGCCAATGCCGCCTGCAATTGCGGCTTGTGAACGAAATAGAGGTTGCGCCGCGCCCGCACCATCACCGCATCGCCGCTTTCGACCACGGTCAGCGCATCGGCGATGTTGCGGCGGATGACAAAGGCCAGGCCGATGGCGATGCCGACGCAGATGCCGATCAGCAGATCGGTGAACAGGATGGCGCCAACCGTGGCGACGAACGGGATGAACTGCGTCCAGCCCTGGCGCCAGCGCTCGATGAACAGCGCCGGCTTGGCGAGCTTGTAGCCGGTGGCGATCAGCACCGCGGCCAGCGCCGACAGCGGGATGAGGTTGAGGATCGCCGGGATCAGCAGCACGCTCAGCAACAGCCAGACGCCGTGCAGCACCGCCGACAGCCGCGAGGTCGCGCCGGCATCGACGTTCGCCGACGAACGAACGATCACCGAGGTGACCGGAATGCCGCCGAGCAGGCCCGAAATGAGGTTGCCGCCGCCCTGCGCCAGCAGTTCGCGGTTCTTGTCGGTCACCCGACGCTCCGGGTCGATCTCGTCAACCGCCTTGACGCTGAGCAGCGATTCGAGGCTGGCGACGATGGCGAGCGTGATCGCGGTGGTCCACACCGCCGGCTGCACCGCGGCGCCGAAGTCCGGCAGGCGCAGCAGCGCGACCAGACCCGATGCCGAGCCGGCGATCGGCACGGCGACGAGATGGCTGGCGGCGATGGCGAGATCGGGGGCAAAGGCCTGGAACGCCGCATTGGCGCTGACGCCGAAGACGACGACGACCAGCGGCCCCGGCAGCAGTTTCAGCGGGCCCTGCTTGGGCCTGGCCTTGTCCCACCAGAACAGGAAGACGAGGCTGATCGCGGCGATCAGGATGGCGCCCAGCTGGATATCGTTGGTGACCATGTCGGCAAGCGCGGTGAAGGTGTTGCCGCCGCCCGGCTGGTTGAAGCTGAAATCGCCTTCGGGGTCGCCATCATAGCCGACGGCGTGCGGCAATTGCTTGAGGATCAGCAACAGGCCGATCGCCGCGAGCATGCCGGTGATCACCGACGACGGCACGAATTCGGCGAGCACGCCGGCGCGGCTGATCGACAGGAGGATCTGCAGCGCGCCGGCGATACACACGGCGAGCAGAAAGGCCTCATAGGTCGGCAGATTGCCGATGGCGGTAAGCACGATCGCCGACAGGCCGGCCGCCGGTCCCGACACCGACAGCGGCGATCGGCTGAGCGCGCCGACAACGATGCCGCCGACGACGCCCGCCACCAGCCCGGCGAACAGCGGCGCGCCGGACGCCAGCGCGATGCCAAGGCACAGCGGCAGGGCCACCAGCGCGACGACGATCGACGACGGCACATCAGCCCGCCAACCCATTTGCGCTGCGTCTCGTCCCACGACCAACCTTACGTCAATGTTAGTTTCAACGTTTGCCACAAGTCGTGGGTGATGGAAATGTTCCGTCCCGCCGGCGATGGCGGGGTGGCTATCGCGACCGCTCGCTTACCGGCGCGCCGGCAAAAGGCGCGATCATCTGGCCGACGATCGTCGTCGGCACCGGCTCGGGGATGCCATATTCGGCGGGGAACTGCCGTGGCAGGTAAAGCGTGCCGAAAATCGCGTCGATCCACGGGAAGGTCGCGGCATAATTGTGGTTGATGTGATCGTGCTTGCTGTGATGCCAATGGTGAAAGGCCGGCGTTGCCACCAACCATTCCAGCGCGCCGAAACGCCAGCGGACATTGGCGTGGACGAAGAAGCTGGCCAGCGTACCGACGATGGCGATGATGGCGGGAACCACCGGCCCTGCCCCCGCCGTGCTGCCCAGCCCGAGGATGTAGACCGGCACCAACCCGCACATCCGCACCCAGATGATATCGAGCGGATGGGCGCGGCCGTTGACGAGATAATCGATATGCTCCGCGCTGTGGTGCAGCGCATGGAAGCGCCACAGCAGCGGCCATTCATGGCTGAGGCGATGACCCCAATAGGAGCCGATGTCGGCGACCACCAGCCCGGCGGCGATGGCCGCCCAGAGCGGCAGCTGGTGCACCCAGGCATGAAGACCGGCGGGGACGACCAGCGCGACAAGCTTGGCGACAAGCGCCAGCGGCAGCGCCAGCAGTGCCGCCGGGACCAGGCTGGTGAAGAAATAATAGAAGAGGTCGTTGCCAATCTGCGGTCGTCGCCATGGCGAGGGCGTGCGCGCGAACGCCCGTTCGAGCGGCACGAAGATGACGCTGAGGATGACCAGCCAGAGGACAAGGCGCGCCACCGACACCGCAAACGCCTGCAATGGGCCGATCAGGCTGGCAATCGCGTCCACCTTCAATCCCCGCAAAGCAAATGCCGGCGGGGTTTCCCCCGCCGGCATTCCTTAGTTGCCAATACGTTCAGGCGGCAACCGCCTTCGCACGGCGGCGACGCGCGGTCGCACCGACGAGGCCGAAGCCGGCGATCAGCATCGCCCAGGTCTGCGGTTCCGGCACGACCGCGTTGACCGAAACGCCGTCAAGCAGCACCGCCGGCGGCAGGCCGCCCGGGCCGCCGTTGGCGAGGAACGACAGGGTCTGGGTCGCGGAGTCGGCGACGAAACGGAAAGTGACCTGCGCCCAGGGCGCAAAGCCGTGGGAATCGATGTTGACGACGGCAGTCGACTGGCTCTGGTTGCCGAAACCGACCGTCAGCTGTTCATTGGTGGCGCCATGCCATTCGGCGCCGTCGTAAACGCGGAACTGCGCGGCGGCCCAGTAGAAGCTGACGTCATAGCTCTTGCCGACGGTCAGCCCAGTCAGGTCCTGAGTGAGGTGCGGCGCATAGGGCGGGTCGGCATCGATGGCGAGGAAGTTGCCGCCGGTCGGGCTGACGTTGACGAGGCCGTTGTTGGTGCCATTGCCCGGACCCCAGAGCTGGGCGACGGTATCGAGCCGCTCGGGATCGATCGCACCGGTGGTGTCGGCCGAACCCGCGGCATAGACGAAGCCATAGGCCGAGTTCGGGTTTTGCAACGTCCAGCCGGTCACCATGGTCAGTTCACCGCGCAGGCCCTTGTCGGCGCCGTTGGTGGTCGATTCGAAGTCGCCGTTGACGACAAGGTTGGTCGCCGCGGAAGCGCTGCCGGCGATGGCGATGGCGAGCACTGCTGCGCCGACGAATGATCCGAAGTTCATGAAAGGGTCCCCTGGCTTTAACATGTCCAGGCGGCGTCCGCCTTGCGGCAGCGCGTCCCCGGACACGGCGAACACCAAGCAATTTCCGGACCATATTCGTTAACACGGGAAGCGCGGGGCAATATACTGAAAATTCACTATAATTGCTCAAACGTAAACTCTTTGATGTTCATGGCGATGTTGATTTCGGGCGTGAAAGTGTCGGCTGGCTTTACACTCAGCTTGGCCGGCCAACGTCTCCGACTTGCAGACGCGCCGCGTCGCGGGCAAGAATAGCGTCATGTCAGCAACGCCGCCGCTCCAGGCCGTCATCATCCCGGTCACCCCGCTTGCGCAGAACTGCACGCTGCTGTGGTGCACAGCGACGATGCGCGGCGCCTTCACCGATCCGGGTGGCGATCTCGACCGGCTGCTGGCGGTGGCAAAGCAGCATGGCGTCACCATCGAAAAGCTGCTGATAACCCATGGCCATATCGATCATTGCGGCCTGGCCGGCGTGCTGGCGCAGCGCCTCGGCGTGCCGATCGAGGGGCCGCATCCCGACGACAAATTCTGGATCGACATGGCGCCCGATGTCGGTGCCCAATATGGCATTGCTGGCGCCACCGCCTTCACCCCCGATCGCTGGCTGCAGCATGGCGACCAGGTCACCGTCGGCAATCTGGTGCTCGACGTGCTGCACTGCCCCGGCCACACGCCGGGCCATGTCGTCTTCCACCATGCGCCGTCGGACCTCGCCATCGTCGGCGACGTGCTGTTCCAGGGCTCGATCGGCCGCACCGATTTTCCGCGCGGCGATCATCAGACGCTGATCCGGTCGATTACCGAGCGGCTTTGGCCGCTGGGCCATCAGACCGCCTTTGTCCCGGGCCATGGCCCGATGTCGACATTCGGGCAGGAGCGCGCGCGCAATGCCTTTGTCGCCGATGCGATGCTGGCCTGAGATCGCCGCGTGCTGAAGCCGATGCTGAAGCGACGTTGGGGCGTGGCGCTGTCCCTGCTTGCGGCAGCGCCGGCGATCTGGGGGCTTTTGTCGCTCGACGGCCTGTTCGTCGCGCCCGGCACACCGGCGCCGGCGATGGCGTTCGGGCCCGGCCTGCTGCCGGGATTCATGATCGGCGCTTCCACGGCGCTGCTGCTGTTCGCGCTGTTCGGCAATCTCCTGCTGGCCGCCAGCACCCGCCAGGTCAGCTTCATCTGGTACGCCGCCTGGGCGGCGCTGGTCCCCGGCTGGGCGTTTTTCGAGGTGCAGCTGTCGGAACTGCTCTTCCCCGGCCTGACGTCAGCGCAGAACAGCAGCATCGCCAGCCTGCTGGCGGTGCTCGCTGTCGTCGCCGCCGGCATCGGCCTGACCGAGGCGATCCGCAACGACGTGCCAGCACGCCTTGCCACGGCATTGCGTTGCGCCGCCGCCGTGCTGCTGGTGATCGGCATCGCCCATGGCGCCGCCACCGGGCCGCTCGCGGCGCAGCTGGAGCTGCCGCGCGAGTTCGCCGTCCTGATCGCCGCCGCCCTCGCCGCCGTCGCCTGCCGGATCGCCTGGGACCGCAACGAGGCGGCACGCGACTTCGCGCTCTCGTTCACCATCCCGACCCTCGCCATGATCGGCACCTTCGATGCGCCTTTCCTGCCCAAGCTGCCCGCCGCCAGTGGCAATTTCCTCGTGCTGCTGGCCTGCGCCATGCAGACCTTCTGCCTGATGCTGATCGGTGCCCGGCGCCTGCTGCTGGCCTATCGAGAACGTGACGCGGCGCTGTCGCAGCACAATGCCCTGACCGAACTCGCCGAACAGGACGCATTGACTGGCCTCTACAACCGCCGCGGCTTCGTGCGCCGCGCCGATGCCCTGCTCGGTCGTGCCCAGGGCGCCAGCCTGGTGCTGCTCGACCTCGATCGCTTCAAGACGATCAATGACACCCATGGCCATGATGTCGGCGACCGGCTGCTCGGCGCCATCGGGGACGCCCTGCGCGCCGCTGGCGAGGGCGCCCTGCTCGGCCGCCTCGGCGGCGAGGAATTCGCCGCCGTGCTGCCCGCCGAGGGCGATACCGAGGCCGCCGCCGACCGACTGCGCCGGGCCATCGCCGCCGCGCGCATCGGCGATGGCGCCATCGCGATTACCGCCAGCGCCGGCGTTTCCGCCGCCAGCCGGCCGCGCGCGTTCCTCTCCGCCTATCGCGCCGCCGATCGCGCCCTGTTCGCCGCCAAGGGCAACGGTCGCGATCGCACCAGCAGCGACACCGATCCCGCTTTCGCCTTCGACGCGGCCGAATAGGCGGCGCCGCGATTGCCGACCGGCAAGCCGGCGCCGGAGGCGATTCCCGTCCGGGCAGTACCCGCCACCGATCTGCCGGCTGCGCTGCAACCGACGGCGCCTTTGTCCGTTGGCTCCCCCGAAGGAGATACAGCATGGACAAGGATCGTATCGAAGGCGCCGCCACCAACATCGGCGGCAAGATCAAGGAAGGCGTCGGCAAGCTGATCGGCGACACCAAGCTCGAAACCGAAGGCAAGATCGATCAGGTCAAGGGCAAGGTGCAGAACAGCATCGGTGGTGCCCAGGATGCCATCCGCGACGCCGGAGATCGCGCCGCCGATCCGCGCTGATCCGACCACCCAAGTCGGAACGACGGTCGCCGGCGGGGAGAATCTCTCTCCGCCGGCGATTTCATGCCGGGATCAGCTGCCGGTGGCCGCCGGGCCGTATTTGGGCGCCTTTTCGGCGAGCAGCTTGTAGCTGCGATTGTACCATTCCGATTCCGGATAGTTGCGGCCGAGCACCGCGGCGGCCTTGCGGGCTTCCTCCGGAATGCCGAGCGCCAGATAGCATTCGACCAGCCGGTGCAGCGCCTCGGGCGTGTGGCTGGTGGTGTCGTAGCGGTCGATTTCGGTGCGGAAACGGGTGATCGCGGCCAGATACAGTGCCTGCTTCTGGTAGAAGCGGCCGATTTCCATTTCCTTGCCGGCGAGGTGATCGCGCGTCAGATCGACCTTCAGCCGTGCGTCCGCGGCATAATCGCTGTTCGGATAGCGGCGGATCAGCTCGCCCAGTGCATCCAGTGCCTGTTGGGTGATGCGCTGGTCACGCTCGACCGCCGAGATCTGCTCATAATAGCTGACCGCGATCATGTAATAGGCATAGGGCGCCTCGCGGCTGCCGGGGTGCAGCGACAGGAAGCGCTGCGCCGAACCGATGGCCTCCTGATACTGGCCGGAGACATAATAGCTGAAGGCGCTCATCAGCTGGGCGCGGCGGGCCCAGACCGAATAGGGATGCTGGCGCTCGACCTCGTCGAACTGCGCCGCGGCGAGCTTGTAGTTGCGCTTGTCGAGCGTTTCCTTGGCGACGCGATACAGCGTTTCGACGTCGCGCGCGATATAGGCGCGATCCTTCTTGATCTTGGGACCACCGCCGCACGCCGACAACGCCAGGGCGGCACAAAGGACGAGAGCGGGACCGCGAAACACGCGAGACGTGACCATGACGCGATCCCTACCCCAGTCGCCAGCGAATCCCAAGCCCTTCCCCAACGCTTCAGCGACCACGAAAACCGATCTCGGCGAGCGGCTGCCACGGCCCGTCCAGATAACGCCACACCGCCAGCGCCACCGCCCGTGTCTCGTACGGCACAAAGCTCGCCGACAGGGCCTGGAAACAGGCGCGCGCCTGCGCCGGGCTCGCCTTGTTCTGGATCGTCACATGCGGATCGAAACCGGCGCGATCCTGGGGGATCAGCAGCGTGTCCCAACCGTCGGCCAGCTCCCCACGCAGCGCGACCAGGTCCGGCGACGCCAGCCGCAGCGCCACCCCCTGCCCCAGCGACTTCACCCCCGCGACCGTCACCGGCGGCGGCGGACATTCGGCGGCAATCGCCTTCAGCCGCCGTTTCACCGCGTCGAACTCGCGCCCCGGCAGCTGGTGGAACAGCGAGGCATGCGCCGGCACCTGGTTGCGCTCCGGCGGATACCAGTGGCGACGCAGCGCTTCGAGCTTCGCCATGACGGCGGGTTCGAGCAGAGCGGTCAGGATGAGCGGGCGGGGATCGAGCAAATTCGGCTCCAGTGGCAACCCCTTACATGTCCCCCGGCCGGCGGCGGATCACCAGATTGCGGATCTCGGTCATGTCTTCCATCGCGAAGCGGATGCCCTCGCGGCCGAGGCCGGAATCCTTCACCCCGCCATAAGGCATGTTGTCGACGCGGTAGCTCGGCACGTCGTTGATGACGACGCCGCCGACGTCGAGCCGGTCCCAGGCCTTCAGCATCTTGAACAGGTCACGGGTGAAGATGCCGGCCTGCAGGCCGAACTTGCTGTCGTTGACCTCGTCGAGCGCCGCATCGAAATCGCTGAAACGCGAGAAGAAGGCGACCGGACCGAAGGCCTCTTCCTGGTAGAGCGAGGTCGCACGCGGCACGTTTTCGAGCAGCGTCGCCGCCAGCATGGCGCCCTGGCGCTCGCCGCCGCAGAGCAGCGTGGCACCGGCGGCGTGGGCTTCGGCGATCCAGTTGTCGAGCCGCGTTGCCTCCTTCACGTCGATCATCGGGCCGATGAAGGTCGCTTCGTCGGCCGGATTGCCGGCGATCAGCTTGCGCGTCTTGGCCACCAGCAGGTCGCGGAAGGCGTCGTAGATCTCGTCATGGACGATGATGCGCTGCACGCCGATGCACGACTGGCCGGACTGGTAGAAGGCGCCGAACACGGTCCGTTCGGCGGCATCCTCGAGATCGGCGTCGCGGTCGATGATCACCGCGGCATTGCCGCCGAGTTCGAGCACCACCTTCTTCTTGCCGGCGCGCGCCTTCAAATCCCAGCCGACCGCCGGCGAACCGGTGAAGGACAAGAGCTTCAGCCGATCGTCGGTGGTGAACAGGTCGGCGCCCTCGCGGTGCGCCGGCAGGATCGAGAAGGCGCCGGGCGGCAGGTCGGTCTCGGCGAGCACCTCGCCGATGATGATGGCGCCCAAGGGCGTGCGCGACGCCGGCTTCATCACGAAGGGGCAGCCGACGGCGAGCGCCGGGGCGATCTTGTGGGCGGCGAGATTGAGCGGGAAGTTGAACGGCGAGACGAAGCTGCACGGGCCGATCGGCACGCGCTTCCACATGCCCTGATAGCCGCGGGCACGCGCCGAAATGTCGAGCGGCTGGACTTCGCCGGTCATCCGCACGCTTTCCTCGGCGGCGATGCGGAAGGTGTCGATCAACCGGCCGACTTCGCCGCGCGAATCGCGGATCGGCTTGCCGGCCTCGATGCACAGGGCGTGGGCGAGCTCGTCCTGGCGTTCGGTGAAGCGGCGCACGCAATGGGCAAGCACGGCCTGGCGTTCATAGGCCGCCATCCGCGCCATCGGTTCGGCGGCGGCGACAGCGGCAGCGATGCCGCGATCGATGGTGGCGGCATCGGCCATGGCGACGCGGGTGGCGACCGCGCCAGTGAACTTGTCGGTAACCTCGAGGTCGGTGTTTGGCTGCTCCGCCTTGTTGGCAAGATAGAGCGGGTAGATTTCGCGCAGTGCCATGAGCCTGTTCCTTCTCCCCGCCCGCGGCCAGGCGGGGTCGGTGGGTTTCGCCTGCCGTCTATACGCCGACCGGGCACGCTTGCCAGCCGCCGGCGCGAGGTCCAGCATCGCGAAAGGGGGAACGCCGTCATGACCAATCCGAACAAGGCACTTTGGGAAAAGGGCGATTTCACCCGCATCGCCGCTGCGATGCGCGAAAGCGGCGATGCGCTGGTCGAAAGCCTGGGCGTCGGCCCGGGCATGGCGGTGCTCGATGTCGGCTGCGGTGATGGCACCACGGCACTGCCGGCGGCGCAGCGCGGCGCCGAGGTGCTGGGCGTCGACATTGCCGAAAATCTCGTTGCCGCCGGCAATGCCCGCGCCGCCGCCGCGGGACTTGGCAATCTGCGCTTCGAACAGGGCGACGCGAGCAACCTTGCCGGCCTCGCCGATGGCAGTTTCGACCTGGTCGTCAGCATCTTCGGCGCCATGTTCGCGCCGCGGCCTTTCGAGGTGGCGCGCGAACTGGTGCGCGTCACCCGGCCCGGCGGCCGCATCGTGATGGGCAACTGGATCCCCGGCGATCCGACGCTGGTGGCGCAGGTGCTGCGCATCAGCGCCGCTTATGCGCCGCCGCCGCCGGAAGGCTTCGTCAGTCCGGTGAGCTGGGGCATCGCCGCCAATGTGGTCGAGCGCTTCGGCGCCGCCGGCATCGATGCCGCGCACATCGCCTGCGAACCGGCGAGCTATGTCTTCGTGGCCGACATGCCGCCGGCCGAATTCTTCGAAACGTTCCGGGCCTTTTACGGCCCGACGATGAATGCCTTCGACGCCGCCGCCGCCAGCGGCCGGGCCGAAGCGCTCGCCGACGAGCTGCGCGCGCTGTTCGAGGCGCAGAACCGCGGCGGGCCGGAACGGACGGAAATCCCGGCGATCTATCTGAAGGTGGTGGTTACGCGGGGCTGAGGCCACCCCCGCACACGGGGCAGGTCCTGCCTGCCCCACCCCCACCCGCCGCGCTGCGTGCGAGACGCCTCCCCCCGCAAGGGGGAGGAGGATTTCAAACCATCAGCACGACCTTGCCGGTTGCCTTGCGGTCCATCATCCAGCGGATCGCCTCGGCGCCCTCCTCCAGCTTGAAATGGCGGGAGACGTGCGGCTTCAACTTGCCCTCGCGATACCAGGCGAGCAGTTCCGCCATGTTCTCGCGGTGCAGCGCCGGTTCGGCCTGGGTGAAGGCGCCCCAGAAGACGCCGACGATCGAGGCGCCCTTGATCAGCGGCAGGTTGAGCGGCAGCGACGGGATCGCCCCACCGGCAAAGCCGACCACCAGATAGCGGCCGTTCCAGGCGATGCCGCGGAACGCCGGCTCGGCGAAACGATCACCGACCGGATCATAGACGACATCGACGCCCTTGCCGCCGGTCAGCGCCTTGATGCGGTCCTTCAGATCCTCGGTCGCATAGTTGATCGTCTCGTCGGCGCCATACTCCCGGCACAGCGCCAGCTTCTCGTCGCTCGAAGCCGCGGCGATGACGCGCGCGCCCATGACCTTGCCCAGTTCGACCGCAGTCAGGCCGACACCGCCGGCGGCGCCCAGCACCAGCAGCGTCTCGCCCGGCTGCAGCCGCGCCCGTTGCTTCAGGGCATGGTGCGAGGTGCCATAGGTCATGGTGAAACCACTGGCGAGATCGTCGGGCATGCCATCGGGGATCGGCACCAGTTGCGCCCGATTGGCGATGACATATTCGGCATAGCAGCCATGGCCGGTCATCGCGACGACGCGGTCGCCGACCTTCAGGTCCTCGACACCCTCGCCGACGGCATCGACGACACCGGCCGCTTCGCCGCCCGGCGAGAAGGGCAGCGCCGGCTTGAACTGGTACAGGTTCTGGATGATCAGCGTATCGGGGAAATTCACCCCGGCGGCATGGACGCGGATGCGCAACTGCCCGCGGCCCGGCTCCGGCACGGCAATGTCCTGCACCACCAGCTTCTCCGGCGGCCCATGTTCGACGCAAAGCACGGCCTTCATGGCAATATCTCCCCAATGGCAATTCGGCCGGCACCCTAGGGTCGAAAACGCAGCCATGGAAGCGGCGGCGGCGGTGCCTAGGGATAAAGGGAGCCCCCACGCTTCGGAGCGTCCGTCGCACCCGATGTCGGCGAGAGTGACGCGCTCCTCCCCCTGGAGGGGGGAGGCGACTCGCCCGCAGGGCGGCGGGTGGGGGTGGTCTCAGCCTGCAAAGGCTAGGGCGTGTGACGACCCCCCCCTCCCGGGCCCCCCTGCGGGCGCCTCTCGCCTCCCCCTCCAGGGGGAGGTGTTTCAGCCCTCCCCCGACACGGCCTCGCGTATCGTTCCCGCCAGCAGCGCAAACTCGCTCGCCCGCAGCGAGCCCTGGCGCCAGACCAGCGCGATCGTCCGCGCCGCACCGCCGGTCAGCGGCCGGGCGATCAGGCCGGTGCCGTCGATCAGCCCGGCGTCCAGCGCCATTTGCGGCACCAAAGTCTGGCCAAGGCCGCCGGCGACCATCTGCACCAGGGTCACCAAGGACGTGCCGCGGTGGGTAGAATCGGCGCGCAGTTCCGGCCGGCCGCAAACGGCGAGTGCCTGGTCCTTCAGGCAATGACCGTCCTCGAGCAGCAGCAGGGTGGTGTCGTCGATACTGTCCGGCGCCACGGCGGGCGGCGGATCGGGCAGGTCGCCAGCGCGGAAGACGAGGCAGAAAGGATCGTCGAACAGCGCGATCGATGTGACCGGGCCGCAATCCCAGGGCAGCGCCAGCAGCACGGCGTCGAGCGTGCCGCGCGCCAGCGCCTCGCAGGCGGCGCCGCTCATCTCCTCGCGCAGATAGAGTTGCAGTTCCGGCCAGGCGGCGCGGATCGCCGGCGCAAGGCGCGGCAGCAGATAGGGCGCGATGGTCGGGATGACGCCGAGGCGCAGCGGCCCGGCCAGCGGCGCGCCGGCGTCGCGGGTGAGCGCCGCCAGCGCATCGGCCTCGCGCAGCACGTCATAGGCCTTGGCGACGACGCGCTCGCCCAGCGGCGAGAAGCGCACGACGCGGCGGTTGCGCTCGACAAGTTGCGCGCCCAGCAGCGATTCCAGCTCGCGCAGCCCGGCGGAAAGCGTGCTCTGGGTGACGAAACAGGCATCGGCGGCGCGGCCAAAATGGCCATGGATGTGGAGCGCGGTCAGATACTGCAGCTGCTTCAGGGTGGGCAGGAAGTTCATCGACTGGCTCGATTTGTCACGAAGAGATTATCGATTGGATTTCTAGCCGGAGAGCCGCCATGTCGCAATGCGTGGCCGGTGACAAGCGACAGCGCGCCGCAAGATTCGCAACAAGACTGCAAGCTCAGGAGAGTGACATGGCCCTTACCGTTGGTGATACCGTCCCCTCGTTCGCCCTGCCCGTGCAGCAGGGCGTCGCCGCCCTGCCGGCCGGCGAAACGCTCGACATCACCACTGCCTATCCCGGCAAGTGGAAGGTGCTGTTCTACTGGCCGAAGGATTTCACCTTCGTCTGCCCGACCGAGATCATCGGCTATGGCGATCTGAAGGGTGATTTCGAGGATCGTGACGCCGTGCTGATCGGCGCGTCGACCGACACCGATTTCGTCCACTTCGCCTGGCGCAAGTCGGACGAGCGCCTCGCCGCCGCCGATTTCCCCTGGCTGGCCGACAATTCGAAGCACCTCGCCGATGCGCTCGGCATTGTGGTGAAGGAAGCCGGCGTTGCCCTGCGCGCCACCTTCATCATCGATCCGGACAACATCATCCAGCATGTCACGATCAACGGCCTCAACGTCGGCCGCAACCCGGCCGAGACGCTGCGCATCCTCGACGCGCTGCAGACCGACGAGCTGTGCCCGTGCAACTGGACCGAAGGCCAGGACGTGCTGAAGCCGGCCGCTTGACGGCGAGCGGCCAAGCGCAGCTTGGCCGCCGACTCGTCAGAGGCCGGACGGCGGGGCGGCGGGGCCTTCCCTCGCCGGACCCGTCCGACGGCGCGGGCTTTGCCCGCGCGCCTTCCTGCTTCCTCTTCCTTCCTGCCTATCGAACTGCCACCCTCTGCGCGCCGCCGAGGGGAAAGGATCTGCCATGATCTTCACCGAACTCGCCAAGACGCTGCCCGATTACGCCAAGGACCTGCGCCTCAACGTTTCCAGCCTGGTCACCGAACAGCTGCTGACCGATCAGCAGAAATGGGGCACCTTCGTCGCCGTCGCCCATGCCTGCGCCTACAAGCCGGTGATCGACGCCGTCGAGGCAGAGGCGGCGACCAAGCTGAGCCCGGAAGCGATGACCGCCGCCAAGGCCGCCGCCAGCATCATGGCGATGAACAACATCTATTATCGCTTCACCCACCTCGCCTCGCGGCCGGATTACCGCACCATGCCGGCCAAGCTGCGCATGAACGTCATCGGCGCGCCGGGCATCGACAAGGCCGATTTCGAGCTGTTCAGCCTCGCCGTCTCGGCGGTCAACGGCTGCGGCATGTGCATCGATGCGCATGACAAGGTGCTGGCCAATCACGGCATGGCGATCGAGAAGATCCAGGCCGCGGTGCGTATCGCGTCGGTCGTCCATGCGGTGGCGCGGACGCTGCAGGCGATTTGAAATAGCTCCCGCTCGCGGGCGCCCGCGCGCTGAGGCCAAACGGAGCCGACACCCCCCTCTCCCGCAAGCGGGAGAGGGAAGCTTACCGCGCCGGGTCCGGCTGTTCCCGCCGGGTCTTGCGCGCGGCAGCCTCATCGAACGCATGCCAGCGGTCGCGATCCTTGTCCGGGCCGTCCTGCGCGGCCGCGCGGGCCGCCCCGGCGGTGCCGGCTTCGGATGGCTTGCCTTCGCCCGCCGCGGTGCCCGGCTTGCCGGCCGATGGTGCGGGCGCGCGTTCGTCTGCCATGGCTGTCCCAACTTCTGCTGCACCGGTGGAACGGTTTTCTTGGGGCACCGTTCCCACCCCGAGACTGGCCAGCGCTTGCCAAGCGCGGTAGAGTCGGACTCAAGTTCCTGTCGCCGCAGGATCGACACGGGCAAACCCGGCACCGCGGCGGGCTGATGGCGGAGGCTGAAGATGGCGTTGCTCGCCTATCTCGATTCGGTGAAATCGCGCGATCCGGCGCCGCGCTCGCGCTGGGAAATCCTGACCTACCCGGGAGTCTGGGCGCTCGGCCTGCACAAGGTCGCGCACGGCCTGTTCGGCATGCGGCTCTATCTGCTCGCCCGCATCGTCAATCACCTGTCGCGCTTCCTGACCGCGATCGACATCCATCCCGGCGCCACCATCGGCCGCAACTTCTTCATCGATCACGGTTTCGTCGTCATCGGCGAGACCGCGGTGATCGGCAATGATGTCACCATCTACCAGTGCGTGACCCTGGGCGGCACCGATCCCGCCAATGGCATTGCCGGCAAACGCCACCCGACCCTGGAAGACGGCGTCATCATCGGGTCGGGCGCCCAGGTGCTGGGGCCGATCACCGTCGGCCGGCGCGCCCGCGTCGGCGCCAATGCCGTTGTCACCCGCGACGTGCCGGAAGGCGCCACCATGGTCGGCATTCCGGCAAAGCCGGTGCCCGTCGACGCCGGCGATTACCAGAAGCCGTTCCTGCCCTATGGCACGCCATGCTCGCAGAAATATGATCCCGAGACGCAGAAGCTCGAGCTGCTGCGCTGCGAGATCGACACGCTGCGCGCCCGCCTCGACGCGCTGACCGAGGAACAGCGCCGGGCGGCGGGCTGAGCGCGAACTTGGACAATATCGCCCCGCTGCCGGCGCCGCGCCAGGTCGCCTTCACCCGGCTCGAACTCGATCGCATCCTGTCGCTCTATGGCCGCATGGTCGCCGCCGGCCATTGGCGCGACTATGCGATGGAACTGGGCGCCAAACAGGCAAGCTTTTCCGCCTTCCGCCGCGCCGCCGAAAACCCGGAAGCGCGCATCGTCAAGGACCCGGCGCTGCGCCTGAAACAGGGCGAATGGATCCTTTATGGCGAAGGCGGTGTCGTGCTGAAGCGTGGGGCGGAACTGGCCAGCGTGCTGGCACCGATCGAGCGGCGGCTGATGAAGCTGGTGGAAAGCTGAGCATGCCGCTCGCCGGCCATTGCCATTGCGGCGGCGTCCGCTTGTCCGTGGCGGCGGAGGCGCTGCTCGGCGCCGGCTATTGCCATTGCTCGATCTGCCGCCGCCTGTCGGGCGCGCCGGTCAATGCCTGGGTGGCGGCCGATCCGGCCGCGCTCGCGGTGGAAGGCGCGCCGAGCTGGTATCGATCCTCGCCGCACGGCCGCCGCGCCTTTTGCCCGAACTGCGGCAGCCAGCTCTGGTACGCGCCCGACGACGGCAGCTTTGTCACCATCAACGCCACGGTCTTCGACGATCCCGAGGCGCCGGCGCTGCGCCCGGGCCTGCACATCTTCACCGCCGACCAGCTGTGCTGGTTCGAGATTGCCGATGATCTGCCGCGATCGCCCGACGGGACGTTACCGGGTTGAACGAAAGCGGGCGCCAGGCCGGTTAACCGCCCCCCCCTAGAGGGAGGAGATTTCAACGCAGTATCCCTCGACTTCGGCTGAAGCCGCCTCAAACCGCCGGTGGCACCAGTGCCTGCACATCGGCCGGCAGCACTCCGACGACCGAGCGGCGCGCCTTCGCCCAGGCCGCCGCCAGCAGCACCAGCGAGCCGCCGACGATGAGCGCGGTGACGGTGAAGCCAGTGCCGGGATCGGCGCCCGACTGGACGACGACGCCGAGCGCATAGATCACATAGGCCAGCCCCGAGACCAGCAGCGCCCGGCGATCGACGGCAAGCGCGATGAAGGCGAGGACCAGATAGATCAGGATGGTGCCGGCAGCTGCGACCAATGCCAGGCTCGGATTGGCCGGGGACTGCAGTTGCGACAGCACGGGGTGCACGATCAGCGGCGCCGCCAGCAGGTGCAGCCAGAACGCCATGTCGGTGCGCCGCGTCAGCCGGGCGCGGTCGCTGGCATCGATGCGCATGGCGAGCAGGAAGACAGCGATGCCGCCGAGGAAACCGGCGATCAGCGCCGCGGTGCCACCGAGCTGGCTGCCGAGCAGCGCCATCACCGGCAGGATGATGACGGCGCAGCCGGCGGCGAGCGTGATCGGAACGCGGAACCGCCGCCAATGCGCAAAAGCGGCAGCGATGGCGATGCCGGTCGGGAGCAGGAGCACCGCAAAGGCCATTGCGCTGCCGATCGCCTCCGGCGCTCCGATACCTAGCACGTTGGCAGCGGAGTGCGGGTTCGTCTCGCCTTCGATAAGCGGGTTGCTGCCCGTCGCCCTGCCGAAAACCGTGACCAACAGGCCGAAGGCGGCCGTGTACACCCCGCCCACAAAGGTCGTGAGCAATTCGATGCTGGGAAGCGACATGCGGCGCTTCCGCGTGAAATATTCGGCCAGCACCCACGAGGCCGCCGCCACCGCCAGCCCGCCGGCCAGCGCTTCGCCGCGCGCCACCGGGCTGGCCGCGACGCCGAGCGCGCCAACCGCCCAGAGCAGGATGGCAATAGCAATCGCGACGAAAACATCGTTGAAGCCGCTGAGCAGCCGGAACTGCTCCTCGTCGGCACCGCCTGCCGCCGCGCCCGCCACCGCGGCGCCGCGGCCATCACGCCATGCCGCGGCGAAATCGACCAGCCGCTCGCGCGTTTCGGCATCGACGACGCCGGCCGCCACCGCCGCGTCGAGCGCGCGTTCGTCGAGCGGCGGGTGCGCCATCGGCCCTGGATCAGCCGCCGGCGAGGGCGGTCTGGGCCTGGGCGGCGCCGGTGTCGGGGACGATCTCGCCGGTGCGGTCGCTGATCTCGTCGAAGCGCGCCGCCACGGTTTCGGCGGTCATGTCTTCGGCGGCGACATGGATGCCGCGGGTCAGCGTCACATAGGCGCGCTCGAAACCGCCACCGCCGGCGTTGATGATGGCGTTCGACGGCGCATCTTCGCTGACGAGGTAGACGGCGGCGGGAACGACCGTCTCCGGCCCCATCTTCTCGAGCAGCGCCGGCGGCATCAGGTCTTCCGTCATCCGGGTCGCCGCCAGCGGTGCGATGGTGTTGATCTTGACGTTGTACTTGGCGCCTTCCAGCGCCAGCGTCTTCATCAGCCCGACAAGGCCAAGCTTCGCCGCGCCATAATTGGCCTGGCCGAAATTGCCGTAAAGGCCGGTCGACGAGGTCGTCATCAGGATGCGGCCATAGGCCTGTTCGCGCATCAATTCCCACACCGCCTTGGTGCAGATGACGCTGCCCATCAGGTGCACGTCGAGCACCTGGCGGAAATCGTCCTGGGTCATCTTGACGAAGGTCTTGTCACGCAGGATGCCGGCGTTGTTGACCAGCACATCGACGCGGCCCCAGCGTTCCTTGACGACGGCGATCATGTGCTCGACGGCGGCGGCATCGGTGACGCTGGCGCCATTGGCCATGGCTTCGCCGCCGGCAGCGACGATCTCGTCGACAACGCCCTGCGCCGCCGACAGCGAGGCACCGGAGCCATCGCGGGCACCGCCGAGATCGTTGACCACCACCTTGGCACCGCGGCGCGCCAGTTCCAGCGCATAGGCACGGCCCAGGCCGCCGCCAGCACCGGTAACGATGGCAACACGATTATCGAAACGCAACGTCATGGCGGATCAGCCCCTCAATATCCAAACCCCGCCCGTCTAGCGGCGAGGCCGGCGATCGCCAAGCCCATGCGACAGGGAGGTTCGCGGGCGAGCGTGGTTCGACACCGAGAGGCTGCCAAATTCGACCTTGATCCCGCCCGATGCTGGAACCCCGCTCAGCCTACGCGAAGCCGAGGCACGCCGCGAGCGCCCGGGCGTGCCTCTACTTCCCTCGACATCAGCGGTGAGGTTGCACCGGATCGGTATCGGATTCAGCGCCCTACCGGCACCAGTTCGGCATCGAGCGCATAGCCCGCCGAACGGACGGTGCGGATGACATCGGGCAGTTCCTCGGCGCCGCTGTTGCTGTTCACCGCCTTGCGCAGCCGACGGATATGGACGTCGACAGTGCGCTGCTCGACATAGACATCGCGGCCCCAGACGGCATCGAGCAGTTGCTCCCGGCTGAACACCCGGCCGGGATGTTCGAGGAAATGCCGCAGCAGGCGGAATTCCGTCGGCCCCAGCTGCACCACCCGGCCATCGCGCGTCACCTTGTGCGCCGAAGTGTCCATGACGATGCCGGCATAATCGAGGTTGCCGCCCGAAAGCGCCGGCCGCAGCCGGCGCAGCACAGCGCGGACGCGAGCGACAAGCTCGCGCGGCGAAAAGGGCTTCGTCACATAATCGTCGGCGCCGGTTTCAAGGCCGCGGATACGATCGGCCTCCTCGGCGCGCGCCGTCAGCATGACGATCGGCAGATTGGCGGTGGCCGGTGCCCGGCGCAGGCGACGGCAGACCTCGATCCCTGAAAGATTGGCGATCATCCAGTCGAGGATGACGAGATCGGGCTTTTCCTCCTGCGCCAGCACCAGGGCTTCCTCGCCATCGCCGGTGCGGACCGTGTCGAAACCCTCTTTTTCGAGATTGTAGGTGACAAGCTCGATGAGGTTGGCGTCGTCTTCGACAAGCAGGATCTTGGGCCGCATCGCTTCAGTCTCCGTCGGGTCGGGCTAGATAGGTCGAGGTGTCATCGCTTTTCGGGCGATCGGTCAGGTGTTCGCCGGTCACGGTGTAGAAAACCATTTCGCCGACCGACGTCGCATGGTCGCCGATCCGTTCCAGATTCTTGGCGACGAACAGCAGATGCGTCGATGGCGTGATGTAATGCGGGTTTTCCATCATGAAGGTCAGCAGCGTGCGGAACAGGCTGTTGTAGAAATCATCGACGACCGTATCGCGTTCGCAGACCCGGCGGGCGAGTTCGGGATCGCGATCGACAAAGGCGTCGAGCACGTCCTTGATCATGCCGGTCACCACCCGCGCCATTTCGGGCACGATGATGACGGGTTCGATCGGGTGCGCCTGCGCCATGGCGGACGCGCGCTTGGCGATGTTCTTGGCATAGTCGCCGATGCGTTCGAGCGTGCCGGCAATCTTCAGCGCAGCGACGATCTCGCGCAGATCATCGGCGAGCGGCGCCCGCAGCGCGATGATGCGCACCGCCAGGGTTTCGGCCTCGGCCTCCAGCGCATCGATGCGGGCATCGTCGGCGACGCACTGGATGGCGGCATCGACATTGCGGGTGGCGAGGGCATCGACAGCGCCGGCAATCAGCGCCTCGCACAGCCCGCCCATGCGGCTGATGACCGATCGCAGTTCGGCGAGATCCTCGTCGAAGACCTTGTGGGTATGGGCGGTGGTTTCAACCATGCAGCTTCCTTTCGGCAAGACGGCAACAACGCGCCACGCGCGCCATCCGTCCTGTCAAACAAGCAGCCCCCGCCAAAACCGGTTCCCCCACCGGGACCAAGCCCGGGATGCGTCGCGTGAGCCTGCCCCTACGCGGAACCGGTGAGTAGATTGTGACAGATATTTTACGTTTTTACGACAGTGGCTTTTGCGACTGTAATCCGACTGGTTCGAGCTGTCTCAACCGGCCCCCGTCGCCGAAGCATCGGCGCGCGCCAGCGCCGCGGCATCGATCGTCGCCACCGCCTGCGGCAGGGTGAACGACACGCGCGTGCCCTCCCCGGCGCGGCTTTCGATCTCCAGCCGGCCGCGGTGGCGCTCGACGATATGCTTGACGATGGCAAGACCCAGTCCGGTCCCGCCCATCTTGCGGCTACGCAGCGAATCGACGCGGTAGAAGCGCTCGGTCAGCCGCGGGATATGTTCGGGCTGGATGCCTTCCGAAACATCGCTGACCGTCATGCGAACCAGCGCCGGCTGCCCGCCCTGCGCCGGCTCGGCACTGGCCGAAACGGTGATCGGCGTGCCGCTGCGGCCATATTTCAGCGCGTTCGAGACGAGATTGTGCAGCACCTGCAGCACCTGGTCGCGATCGGCGATCACCGGCGGCAGCGGCCGCTGCTCGTCGATCAGCAGCTGGCGCTCGTCCGCCTCCAGCCGCATCGCCAGGGTTTTCGCGACATCGGGGATGATCCCATCGAGATCGAGCACCGTCACCGGCCGCACATGCTTGTCGAGCTCGATGCGCGACAGCGACAGCAGGTCGTCGATCAGCCGGCTCATCCGCGCCGATTCACGCGCCATGATGTCGAGGAAGCGCCGCCGCGCCGGCTCGTCCTCGGCGGCCGGCCCCTGCAGCGTCTCGATGAAGCCGGTCAGCGTCGCCAGCGGCGTGCGCAGCTCGTGGCTGGCATTGGCGACGAAATCGACGCGCATCCGCTCGGTCAGCCGCGCCTGGGTGATGTCGTCGAAAGTGACCAGCGTCCGCCCTTCGCCGGCATCGACGGCGCGGATGCGATAGGCGCTGTTGGTGCTGGCGAGGCCGGCGACTTCGCGCTCCACCGTGAGCCCGCTGCGCCGCGCCTCGGCGACGGCATCGAGCACCACCGGATGGCGGATGGTCAGCCGTGGGTCGCTGCCGGACACGCGCTCGCCGAACAGCCGGCGCGCCTCGTCATTGGCGGCGATGGTCATGTCGCCAAGGATCAGCAACGCCGGATCGGCGAGCGATTCGATGCCGATGCGCGTCGGCACCGGCGGCGGCGGTGGCGGCGCGGCGATCACCGGCAGCGGAATCGTCTCCGGGGTGCGCCGCCCCAGCCACCAGCCGAGCATCATGGCGAAAATGACGGCGACCCCGGCAAGAACGGTGCCGCCCATGGTCACGCCGCCAGCTGCCGCAGCGCCGGCAGCAGCCCGGCATAATCGTCGATGACGATGTCGGCGCCGAGCTCGGCCACCGGCCGATCCGAAAAGCCGAAGGCGACCGCCACCACCGGCACCCCGGCGGCGCGCGCCGTATCGGTATCGGTGATCGAATCGCCGACGAACACCAGGTCCGCCATGTCACCCCCGGCAGCGGCAACGGCGGCGGCGAGGTGGGCAGGATCGGGCTTCGGCCGCGGCACAGCGTCGAAGCCGATGGTGGCGGCGAAGCGCCCGCTCCAGCCGAGCGCCGCGACGAGCGCGTCGGCCAGTGCCTGTGGCTTGTTGGTGCAGATCGCCAGCCGGCAGCCCGCCGCCGCCAGCGCATCGAGCGCCGCTTCGACGCCGGGATAGGGCCGCGAGCCATCGGCGATGTGATCGGCATAAAAGGCGAGGAAATGCGGCACGCCCGCCTCGACCAGGTCCGGCGTCGTTTCGCCGCTGGCGGCCAGGCCGCGTTCGAGCAGCCGGCGCGCACCATGGCCGACCATGTGGCGCACATCCTCGGCCGGCACCGGCGGCCGGCCCAGTGCCGCCAGCGCATGGTTGAGCGCGGCGGTCAGGTCCGGCGCGGTATCGACCAGCGTGCCGTCGAGATCGAACACCACCGTGCCCGGCAGGTCTTTGGCCAAGGTTCGGGACGGGTCCATGCCATGGTGATGCGCCGCGCCGGCTTTCCATGGCAAGGCCCTTGTGGCGCAGCCCGGCGCTGTGGCACAGCCCGGGCTGTCCTGGCCGGTTGCCGGGGCCAGAGGGGCTTGCCGCTTCCCACCATGTCCGATGTCGTGCCGCCGTTCGCCGCCGTCCTGCTCGCCGCCGGGCAGGGTACGCGGATGAAATCGTCTCTGCACAAGGTGCTGCATCCGATTGCTGGTAAAGCGATGATGTTGCATCTTCTCGACAGCCTCGCCGGAAATGCGGCGGGCGGTGGCGCGCCGCAAAAGATCGTCGTCGTGGTCGGCAAGGGCCGCGAACAGGTCGAGGCGGCGCTGGCAGGCCGGGACATCGCCTTTGCCGTGCAGGAAGAACAGCTCGGCACCGGCCACGCCGTGCGCTGCGCGCAAGCGGCGCTGGCCGGCTTCGATGGCGTCGTCGTCGTGCTGTTCGGCGATACGCCGCTGGTGCAGGCCGCCACCATCGACAGGCTGCGCGCCGCGCTCACCGCCGATGTCGCGGTGGCGGTGCTCGGCTTCCGCCCCGCCGATCCGGCCGCCTATGGCCGCATCATCGCGGCGGACGGCGAGATCGCGAAGATGGTCGAGTTCAAGGATGCCAGCGCCGAGGAACGCGCCGTCACCCTGTGCAATTCGGGCGTGCTGGCGGTGCGCAGCAGCGATCTCTGGCCGTTGCTGGCGCGGATCGGCAACGCCAATGCGGCAGGCGAATATTATCTGCCCGATATCGTCGGCCTCGCCATCGCCGACGGCCGGCGCTGCACCGTCATCGAAACGGCGGCCGACGAGGTCGCCGGCGTCAACAGCCGCGCCGAACTCGCCGCGGTCGAGGCGCGCTGGCAGGCCGGGCGCCGCGCCGAAATGATGGCGGCAGGGGTGACGCTGGTCGATCCCGCCAGCGTCTTCTTTGCCCACGACACGCGCGTCGCGCCGGACGTGACGATCGAGCCTTTCGTGGTCTTCGGGCCCGGCGTCAGCATCGAAAGCGGCGCCGTCATCCATTCCCACAGCCATGTCGAAGGTGCGCATATCGGCGCTGGCGCCAGTGTCGGGCCATTCGCGCGATTGCGGCCGGGAACGAAGCTCGGCGCGGGCGCCAAGATCGGCAATTTCGTCGAAGTGAAGGCCGCCGACATCGGTGCCGGCGCCAAGGCCAGCCACCTGACCTATCTCGGGGACGTCACCATCGGCGCGGAAGCCAACATCGGCGCCGGCACCATCACCTGCAATTACGACGGTTTCTTCAAATACCGGACCGTGATCGGCGCCGGCGCCTTCATCGGATCGAACAGCGCGCTGGTGGCGCCAGTGACGATCGGGGAGGGCGCCATCGTCGGCGCCGGCTCGACCATCACCGCCGATGTCCCGGCCGAAGCGCTGGCGCTGGTGCGGCCACCACAAGCCAACAAGCCGGGCTGGGCGGCACGTTTCCGCGCCGCTATGGCGGCGCGCAAGCGGGGGTGATCTGCCGCCGGCGGCCCTTCTACCTGCCGAATGCTTGCGCCATGATATCATCCCCCTATATCATCGCGACATGCGAGCCTTGATCGACATTCCCGCGACCGACCTTGCCGCCCTCGACGCGCTGGCCAGGCAGAACCGGCGATCGCGTGCTGCCGAGGTCCGCGAGGCCGTGCGCGCTCACCTGGCCGCCAGGGC
>JAIXZK010000085.1 GCA_027489695.1 Sphingomonadales bacterium | reverse complement strand
TGCGCCCTTTTGTCGCGCCGATCAGCGGAACAGCGGCTGCACCGCGGCGAACAGCAGCATCGCCAGCGGCACGCTCATCGCGTTGTTCCAGACGAACCAGCGCGGCAGACGAACTTCCGGCACCGGCTGCGTTGTCTGACGAGCCGCCGCCAGGCCGGCGAGCAGCACGATCGCCATGCCGTAGAAAACGGCAAAATCGCGATTGCTGCCATTCGCCACGGCAACGACCAGCGCGCAGCTGCCCAGCGCGGCGGGGATCGCGAGCAAAACGGCTTGAAGCGACGTCAAACGACCGCCGAATTCAGCCAATTTGCGCATTCCGAGCACCACCGTCTGGGTCATCTGATCCTCCTGCGAATCTGCGTGTAACGTGATTTCCTTACTGATTGGTGTAAGTGGAACAATCTTCTCCGATTTGTCTTGAAACCTTCAATGATCCATCAACAGGGGATACGACGGCGCCGCGAGAAGGTTGCGGGTGACGCCGCCGAACAGCGTCTCGCGCAGGCGCGAATGGCCATAGGCGCCCATCACCAGCCAAGCGGCCCCACGTTCGGCCGCCACCGCCCGGATGGTGGCATCGACACCCGCCGGGTCCGGCGCGCGTTCGAACAATTCGGCGTGGATACCATGCCGTGACAGCCATTCGGCCGCGGCCAGGCCGGCGATCTCGGCACTCGCTTCGACAACCGTCAGGATCTCGACGCGGCTGGCCAGGCGCAGCATCGGCAGCGCCGCGCGCAATGCCGCCGCTGCCTCCTGCGAACCATTCCACGCCACCAGCGCCGGCCCCGTGACCTCGAAACCATGGCTGTCCACCGGCACGAGCAGGACCGGCGCCGGTGCCCGAATGGCGACATCGCCAGCAAGATCCGCCCGCGCCCGGCCGCCACCACCGATGGCGCCGCGCACCGCGCCGGCCGAAAGCACCACGACATCGGCGAGGCGCGCCGCTTCGACCAGACGGTCCCCGGCATCGCCATCGCAGAGGCGATAGTCCCAGGACACGCCTTCGGCTTCGAGGTGCACGACGACCCTGGCCTTCACGGCATCGCGTTGCGCCTCCACCGCAGCCAGCAGTTCCGTCACCGGAAAGGCGCCCATGCCGGCGTCGCCAAGGGCATAATCCGCATAGGGTGTCGTCTGCAGGCAGGTGACATGCCCGCCAAAGGCTCGCGCCAGGTCGAAGGCCGCCTGCAGCCGCGCGGCCAGGCCATCATCATCGGCGATATGCAAAAGGATCGTTTTCATCGTGGCTCTCCTCTGGGGACACGATGCTCGCCCGGCGGGCGCGCCGCCTTGATCCCGGTCAAAGCTGCAACGCACGACGTGCCGGTTGCGGTACATTAGCGTTGTGATGGCCGTGGCGCGCCAGCCGGGCGCGGGCGTCAGCGCCGGCTGCGCAAGGCCACCACCAGCCCCGACAGGGCCAGCAGGCCGCCCGCCACCGCCAGCCAGGTCCAGCGATAGCCTTCGAATACCGTCGACAGCGACATCGCCACCAGCGGTACCAGCACCCCCGAATAGGCGGCGGTGCCGGGGCCGACGGCGCGAATGATCGAATAATAAAGGCTGAACGCCAGCGCCGAGGCTATCAGCCCGAGATAGAGCAGCCCTGCCCCATAGCCCCAGCTCCATTCGACGACCGGCGGCCCCGCGATGGCCATTGCCAGCCCGGCGTTGAGCAGGCCGCCATAGGCCATCGACCAGGCCAGCCCGCCCTCCAGCGGCAAGCGACGCCCGGCCGGGCTGGCCTGCATGACATTGGCGACGCTGGCGCTGAGCACGCCGGCCAGCGTCAGCGCCAGCCCCTCGG
Organism: Sphingomonadales bacterium; assembly: GCA_027489695.1. Taxonomy (GTDB): domain Bacteria; phylum Pseudomonadota; class Alphaproteobacteria; order Sphingomonadales; family Sphingomonadaceae; genus Sandarakinorhabdus. The sequence goes on along the minus strand of JAIXZK010000085.1, from coordinate 2,968 downwards.
CGACGTCCGCCCGCGGCACGTCGCTGTCGAACAGATCATGTGCGGTCAGCATGGCGACGCCGGCAATGCCCATCGCGGCGCCGAGCGCGAACCGCCAGCTGATCCGCTGCCCGAGGAAGATCGCCGCGAACACGGCATTGGGCACGACCAGCAGCGCGAAGCACAGCGCCACCAGCCCCGACGTGACATGCTGTTCGGCGCGATAGACCAGATTGAAATTGAGCACGAACTGGGTGACGGCGATGACGAGCGCGAAGCGATGCCCGGCGGCATCCAGCCGCAGCGACCGCCCGGTCAGCCCGCACAGCAGCAGCATGGCGCCACCGCCGATGAGGAAGCGATAGGCCACCGACCAGGACGGCGGCACCACGCCAAGCTGCGTCTTGATCACCAGCCAGGTCGAACCCCAGATCAGGGTGATGATCAGGAAGGACAGCGCCAGCCGAAGATCAAGGCCGTTGCGGCGGGTGGTGGCGGGCATCATCCAGCGCGTCTGACCACCAATCGTGACCGGGGCATGGCAGGGCAATGGTTATGCTGCTCGGGATGGCCAAAGATTGCGACCTTCCAGCCGGCGAGGTCGTCCAAGCGCTGCACATCGGGTCCGATCAGGATCGGGCGCGTGCAGCCCGGCAGCGACCGACCCCGAATCGGCGGCCGCGGCGGACTCGCCGCTAGGCGCCATCCCCGCGCACCGCCGCCAGCACCTCGCCAGCCGTGGCCGGGTCGCTGGCACGGGCAATAAGGACCGCGCCGGCCATCATGGCAAATTGCCGCCAGGCCCGCGCCCGCCGACGCGGCCCCGGCAGCGCCGCTGCCATGGCGTCGATCATCGCCGCTGCCCCGGCGCCGAAGGCCTGTCGCGCCGCCGGACCGCCACGCGCGATGTCGGCGCCGGCCGCCGGGACCGGGCAACCGAATTCAGGGTGAGTGACATGGCCCTCGCTGAGATAGCGGTCGATGAACATCGTCACCGCCGCGGGGTCACCGCGCTCGACATCGGCGGCCAGGCCCTCGGTGAACTCGACAAAGGCCGCCGCGACCGCGGCGGCAACCAGCGCATCCTTGTCGGCGAAGTGGCGATAGAAGCCGCCATGCGTCATCCCGGCGTCGGCCATAACATCGGCGACGCTGGCGCCCTCGACTCCGACGGCACGCAGCCGCCGTGCTGCCGCAGCGACGATCTTTTCCCGACTCTCGGCCTTTGCGGCTCGTGACACACGCATCCTTCACCTCCAGCGCCGCGATAGCCGACCCACGTCACTCTGCCAAGAAAAAGATGATAATCGACATCTTTCGGCTTGACTCAGCCCCACCGCAGGTCCAGCATTTAGATGCTGAATGTCAGCTAAAAGACGCGAGGCCACCATGATCCAACCCCGAATCCTCATTACCGGCGCCACCGGCAAAGTCGGCACCGCGCTCGTCTCCGAACTGCGTGCCCGCGACCTGCCGGTGCGCGCCCTCGTTCGCGGTCACGATGCGCGCAGCGCCGTACTCGCCGCGCAAGGTGCCGAGATCGTTGTCGCCGACATGTATGATCCCGATCAGCTGCAGGCGGCGCTGACCGGTGTCCAGCACGCCTGGTATCTGCCGCCGATGGTGCCATTGATGATCCAGAGCGCCGCGGCCTTCGCGGTCGCTGCCCAGGCAGCCAGAGTCGAGGGCATTGTCCATATGAGTCAATGGACCTCGCATCGGCACCACCCGACTGCGATGACGCGCCAGACCTGGCTGGTCGACCAGCTGTTTGCGACACTGCCAGGCATCGCCTCGGTGCGCTTCAACCCCGGCATGTTCGCCGACAATTTCCTGCGGGTCATCGACTTTGCCAGTCTGCTCGGCATCTATCCGATCCTCGCCAGCCAGGGTCGCTCTGCGCCGGTGTCGAATGAGGACATGGCGAGGACGGCCGCTGTCCTGCTGGCCGACCCGTCCCGCTTCGTCGGCCAGAGTGTCCGGCCCACCGGGCCGGCGTTGCTGTCGGGGCGCGACATGGCGGCGGCGGTCGGGCGCGCCCTCGAACGGTCGGTGCTGCCGATGGACCTGCCGCTCTGGATGTTCCGCAAGGTCGCCCGGCTGCAAAAGGTCGATCCCTATGAAGTCCGCCTGCTGATCACCTATCTGGAAGACCATGCGCGCGGCGCCTTCGAGTTCGAGGGCGGCGTCACTGACATCGTCCAGCGCTTGACCGGCCGTCCCGCCGAAAGCTTCGAGGCGATTGCCCGGCGTTACGCGGCGCTGCCGTTCGCACAGGTCACGCCCGGCAATCGGCTGAAGGCGCTGGCCAGCTTCCTGGCGACACCAATGGTGCCCGGCTATGACACTGCCGGACTCGACCAGCGCCTGCGGTTGCCGCCGGCTGCCACGCCCAGCTTCGGGATCGATGACGCGGTCTGGCGTGCCCAGCAAAGCCGGCAGATGAGCGAACAGGGTGCAGGTATCGCAAAGCTGCGCCTTGCGGCCTGAGGAGCGAAGCAATGGCGGGGCTCGAAAACCGCATTCCGCCGCCCCTGGTGATGGCCGCCATCGGCCTCGCCATGGCCGCCACTGCGGCGCTGGTGCAGGCGCCGCTGCCATTGGCAGCGGCCCTGCGCTGGGGCCTGGCGGCGGCACTGTTCCTCCTTGCCGGCCGCTACGGCGTTCCGGCGATACGGGCCTTTCTCCAGGCCGGCACCACCATCAACCCGGTGGTGATCGATCGGGCATCGGTGCTGGTGACCACAGGGCCGTTCAGCCGCAGCCGCAACCCCATGTATGTCGCGATGGCGCTCCTGTTGGCGGCGTTGGCGCTGGCGCTCGGCAACGGACTTGCTCTGCTGGGACCGCTGCTCTTTGTCCTGTTCACGACCCGCTTCCAGATCCTGCCGGAGGAGCGGGCCATGGCCGCGAAGTTCGGCAACGCCTATGCCGACTATCGCGGCCGGGTCCGGCGCTGGCTATAGGACGTCGCGGCCTTGGCCATGAC
>JAIXZK010000171.1 GCA_027489695.1 Sphingomonadales bacterium | reverse complement strand
GGGCCGGTGCGAGCGGGGCTTCGGCGCGTGGCCCCACCCCCGCCCGGGCCGCCCTGCGGGCGTCTCTCGCCTCCCCCCTCAAGGGGGAGGAGAAGACACGCGCCGGCAAATCCCTTGCGCTGCGCGACGCCCGGCGCCATGCCCGCGACGATGACCGTCACGCTTCCCAATCCGCCGAAGATCGGCATGGTCTCGCTCGGCTGCCCCAAGGCGCTGGTCGATTCCGAACGCATCCTCACCCAGCTGCGCGGCGATGGCTATGCGCTGTCGGGCGATTATGCCGGCGCCGATGTGGTGATCGTCAACACCTGCGGCTTTCTCGATTCGGCCAAGGCCGAAAGCCTCGATGCCATCGGCGAAGCCATGGCCGAAAACGGCCGGGTGATCGTCACCGGCTGCCTGGGCCATGAAGCCGACAGCATCCGGGCGCGCTATCCGGATGTGCTCGCCATCACCGGCCCGCAGCAATATGAGGCGGTGGTCGATGCCGTGCGCGAGGCGGCGCCGGCGCCGCGATCGGCCTATGTCGACCTTGTCCCCGACGCGGGCCTGAAACTCACCCCGCGCCACTATGCCTATCTGAAAATCTCCGAAGGCTGCGACCATCGTTGCGCCTTCTGCATCATCCCGTCCCTGCGCGGCGATCTCGCCAGCCGGCCGCCGGCCGCCATCCTGCGCGAGGCGACGGCGCTCGTGAAGGGCGGCGCGCGCGAGCTGCTGGTCATCGCCCAGGACACCTCGGCCTATGGCGTCGATCTGCGCCACGCCGTTTCCAGCCTCGGCGGCCGCGAGATGCGCGCCCATATCACCGATCTGGCGCGCGAACTCGGCCAGCTCGGCGCCTGGCTGCGGCTGCACTATGTCTACCCCTACCCGCATGTCGATCAGCTGATCGCGCTGATGGGCGAGGGCCTGGTGCTGCCCTATCTCGACATCCCCTTCCAGCACGCCTCGCCCAATGTGCTGCGCGCCATGCGGCGGCCGGCGAACGATGCCAAGGTGCTGGAACGCATCGGCAAATGGCGCGGCCTGGTGCCCGACCTGGCGCTGCGCTCGACCTTCGTCGTCGGCTTCCCCGGCGAGACCGAGGAAGATTTCCGCTACCTGCTCGACTGGCTGGCTGTCGCCCAGATCGATCGCGCCGGCTGCTTCAAATACGAAGCCGTCGCCGGCGCCGCCGCCAACGCCCTGCCCGGCGCCGTTCCCGAGGACGTGAAGGAAGAACGCTGGCACCGCTTCATGGCGGCGCAGACCGCTATCTCGGAAAGCCGGCTGGCGGCCCGCATCGGCCGCATCCTGCCGGTACTGATCGACGAGATCGACGACGACGGCGGCGCCACCGGCCGCAGCAAATATGACGCGCCGGAAATCGACGGCAACGTCCTGCTGCGCGACGCCGGCGGCGTGGCGGTCGGGGATATCGTCGAGGTGCTGATCGAGGACGCCGACGAAGCCGATCTGTTCGGGGTTCCAGCCTGATCGCGAGGGTTGCCGTGGCCCGCGATCGGGCTGCCCGCTACCGCGTCACCGCCGGCAATTCCTCCCAGCCACCGCCCAGCGCCTTGAACACGGCGATCTGCGCCGTGCTCAGCGCGGCATCGCTGGCGGCGAGTTGCGCGTCGGCGGTGGCGAGGGTGCGTTCGGCGTCGAGCACGGCGAGGAAGTTCTCGGCGCCGGCGGCGTAGCGCAGGCGGACGATGCGGGCGGCCTCGGCGCTTTCCTCGCGGGCGCGGCGCAGCGCGGCGTTGCGGTCGAGGCCGCCGGCATAGTCGCTGATCGCGGTTTCGGCTTCGCGCAGGGCGCCCAGCACGCTGCCATCAAAGCTGGCGAGCGCGGCTTCGGCGCCGGCGCGGGCCTGGCGGACGCGGGCGGCGACGGCGCCGAAATTGGGGAAGGTCCAGCTGATCTGCGGTCCGATGCTGTAGCCGAAGCCGTTGGTGGTGAGCACGGCGCCGGGACTGGTGCCCTGGCCGGTGACCTGGCCGGCAATCGTCACCCGCGGGAAATAATCGGCTTTCGCGACGCCGATGCGCGCGGTGGCGGCAGCGAAGGTGCGATCGGCCTGGCGGACATCGGGGCGGCGGGCGATCAGCGCCGTTCCGTCACCGGTCGGCAGCGGCCGGGCGAGGCGCGGCGCCACGGCGCAGGCGGCGGCGCGCGGATCGGCTTCGGACGGCGGCTTGCCGGTCAGCACGGCGAGCCGGAACAGCGCACTGCGCCGGTCGGCGGCGAACTGCGGCAGGCTGGCGCGGGTCGATTCTAGCTGGGAGCGGGCGCGGGCAATATCGAGCGGTGCGTCACGACCAGCGGCGACGCGGCGCTCGGTCAGCGCGAAGCTGTCCGACTGGAGTTTGAGGCTGCGTTCCGCGACGGCGAGCTGCGCGGCCGCCGAACAGGCATCGGCATAGGCGCGAGCGGTTTCGGCGGCGACGCTGATCGCAACGCCGTCACGCCGGGCGGCCTCGGCAGCGGCATCGGCGCGCGAGGCTTCGATGTTGCGGCTGACCCGGCCGTAGAAATCCAGCTCGTAGCTGGCATCAAGGCCGATCCGATAGAAATCGGTTTCGAACGGCACGGGCCCCTGCGGCGTGGCGACAGTCAGCTGCGCCTGCACGGCACTGCCCGAGGCGGTGGTTTGCGGCAGCCGGGCGTTGCGCGATTCGCTGAGAGCGGCGCGGGCACGGCGGAGGTTGGCGGTGGCGACACGCAGATCGGTGTTGGCGGCAAAGGCCTGGGCGATGAGATCGTCGAGCACCGGATCGGCATAGAGCCGCCACCAGGCCGGTGGCGGCGCCTCGCCCTCGGCGACGGCCGTGCTGGCGGCCGGTGTCAGGCCGCCGACCGGCGCGGTGACCGCGGGCGGGCGCTCCGGCGGGCGGTAGTTGGGGCCGAGGCGGCAGCCGGCGAGCGCCAGCAGCGCGAGCGGGAGGAGGGCACGCGCGCTCATTCCGCCGGTGCTCCCGCGACGGCTGCCGGTGGCGCCGGTTTGCGGGTGAACCGCCCGGACACCGCGCTGGCGATCACATAAAAGACCGGCGTGAAGATCAGGCCGAAGACGGTGACGCCGGCCATGCCGAAGAACACCGCGGTGCCCAAAGCCTGGCGCATTTCGGCGCCGGGGCCGGACGCGATGACCAGTGGCACCACCCCCAGAATGAAGGCGAAGCTGGTCATCAGGATCGGCCGCAACCGCGTGCGCGCGGCTTCGGCGGCAGCGTGCCAGCGATCGGCACCGCGATCTTCGGCCTGTTTGGCGAATTCGACGATCAGGATGGCGTTCTTGGCGGCAAGGCCGACGAGCACGACCAGGCCGATCTGGGTCAGGATGTTGTTGTCGAAACCGCGCAGATTGACGCCGAGAATGGCGGCGAGCAGGCACATCGGCACAATCAGGATGACCGCGAACGGCAGGGTCAGCGATTCATACTGCGCCGCGAGCAGCAGGAAGACGAAGACGACGGCAAGGATGAACACCGCGACGGCGGTATTGCCCTGGGTGCGCTCCTGATAGGCCAGTTCCGTCCATTCATAGGAGAAGCCGCTGGGCAGCAGCTTGCCCGCCAGCCCTTCCATCGTGTCGAGCGCCTGGCCGGAGGAGAAACCCGGAAGGCGGTCGCCCTGCAGCTCGGCGGCCGGATAGAGATTGTGGCGGACAACGCGATACGGCCCGCTGACATCCTTCAGCGTGACGATCGTGCCCAGCGGCACCATGGTGCCCGAGGAGGCGCGCACCTTCAGGTTGATGATGTCGGTTGGCGCCGATCGATAGGGCGCGTCGGCCTGCGCCGTCACCCGCCACGTCCGTCCGAACAGGTTGAAATCATTGATGTAGGCCGAACCGAGATAGACCTGCAGGGTCTGGAAGATATCGGACGGGGCGACGCCCAGCAGCTGCGCCTTGTCGCGATCGATATCGGCGAACAGCCGCGGCGTGCCGGTGTTGTAAAGGGTGAAGACGCTGGTCAGCCCCGGGGTCTGGTTGCCCTGCACCATCATCGGGAAGGTCGCCGCCTCCAGCGCCTGGTAACCGCGGCCGCCGCGATCCTGCACCATCATCTTGAAGCCGCCGCCGGTGCCGATGCCGCGCACCGGCGGTGGCGGGATGACCAGCACATTGGCCCCGGTGACGGCACCGACGCGCTGCCGCAAATCGCCAAGGATGCTGGCGCCGGTCAGGCCCTTTTCGGCGCGGACCGGATAATCGTCCAGGGCGACGAACAGCGTGCCGGCATTGGGCGCGTTCGAGAAGCTGGCGCCATCGAGGCCGGCGATGGCAACGACATGATCGACGCCCCGGGTACCGCTGGCGACCTTTTCGGTGTTCAGCACCGCCGCCGTGGTACGTTCGAGGCTGGCGCCCGGCGGCATCTGGACAACGGCGATGAGATAGCCCTGGTCCTGCGCCGGGATGAAGCCGGCCGGGGTCGCGGCGAAGCGCCAGCCGGCCAATCCGAGCAACCCGGCATAGACGACCAGCACGATGAAGATGCTGCGCACTGCCCGCGCCGTCAGCCGGCCATAGCGTTCGGACAGCCAGTCGAAGCCGCCATTGAAGCGATCGGCGGCGATCTGCGGATAGCGGCGCCAGCCGGTGACTTTATGGGCATGGGGGTCGTGCGGCCGCAGCAGCAGCGCCGCGAGTGCCGGCGACAGGGTCAGCGAGACGACGCAGCTGATCAGCGTCGCCGCCGAGATGGTGAGCGCGAACTGGCGATAGAATTGCCCGGAAATGCCGCTGATGAAGGCGGTCGGCACGAACACCGCGCACAGGGTCAGCGCGATGGCGATCAGCGCGCCGCCGACTTCGTCCATGGTGCGATAGGAGGCTTCGCGCGGGGAATGGCCGTCGCGCAGCTCGCGCTCGACATTCTCGACGACGACAATGGCATCGTCGACGACGATGCCGATGGCCAGCACCAGGCCGAACAGCGACAGGTTGTTGAGCGAATAGCCGAAGCCGGCCATGATCGCGAAAGTGCCGACGAGGCTGACCGGAATGGCGAGCACCGGAATGACCGCGGCGCGCCAGCTCTGCAAAAAAATCAGCACGACGAGGACAACGAGGACGATGGCCTCGACAAGCGTCTCCTGCACCGATTCGATCGAGGCGGCGACATAGTCGGTCGGGTTGTAGGGCACCGACCAGGTGAGGCCGGGCGGGAAGTCCTTTTCGGCAGCGCGCATGGTGGCAAGGATCGATTCGGCCGTCGCGAGCGCGTTCGATCCCGGCCGCTGGGTGATGCCGAGGCCGACACCGGGCTTGCCATCGACGAACATCGACGTGCTGTAATCCTGGGCGCCAACTTCGACGCGGGCGACATCGCTGACCCGGATCACCCGTTCGCCAACGGCCTTGATGACGATATCGGCGAACTGTTCCGGCCGGGTCAGTCGGCCCTGCGCCTGGACGTTGAGTTCAAAGCCCGAGCCACCGCGGCCGAACGGCGGCGCGCCGATGCTGCCGGCAGCAACCTGAACGTTCTGGGCACGCAGCGCCGCCACGATCTCGCCGGCGTTGAGGCCGCGCGCCGCCGCCTTGTCGGGATCGATCCAGATCCGCATCGCATAGTCGCGCGATCCGAAGACGTTGACACCGCCAACGCCATCGAGGCGCGCGATGCGGTCGCGCAGCTGCAGCGTCGCATAGTTGGAGACATATTGGGTGTCGAACACGCCGTTCGGCGACTGCAGGAACACCACCAGCAGGATGTCCGGCGAATTCTTGCGGGTGGTAACGCCCAGCTGCCGCACGGTTTCCGGCAGCCGCGGCTCCGCCGACGCGACACGATTCTGGACCAGCACCTGGGCATTGTCGAGATCGGTGCCGAGCTTGAAGACGACGTTGATGGTGGCGCGGCCATCCCCGGTCGACGAGGACGTGATGTAGATCATGTCCTCGACGCCGTTGATCTCCTGCTCCAGCGGCGCCGCCACGGTTTCGGCGAGCACTTCCGCCGACGCGCCCGGATAGCTGGCGGTGACGGTGATCGTCGGCGGCGCGATTTCGGGATATTGCGCCACCGGCAAGGTCGGATAGGCGACGATCCCGACCAGCACGATCAGGATCGAGATCACGCTCGCGAAGATCGGCCGATCGATGAAGAAACGGGAAAAACTCATCGGCTGCCGCCGCCCGTGGCGTCGCGCGCATCGGTTGCCTGGGTCGCCGGCGGCGTCGTCAGCGCCGGGGGCGCCGGGTCGTTGCCGGGCGCCGGCGGCACGATCTTGCCAGCCTGGGGCGTTACCTTGGTGCCCGGCCGGGCCCGCTGCACGCCTTCGATGATGATGCGGTCGGTCGCCTTCAGGCCGGAGCGCACGACACGCAGCCCGTCGACGAGCGGCCCCAGTTCGACGACGCGCGGCACCACCGTGCCATCGGGCGCGACGACCAGCGCCACCTTGCGCAGCTGGTCGGTCACCACGGCGGCCTCGGGTATTAGCATGCCATCATAGCTGCCCGAACCGAGCAGCCGCATATGGCCGAACATGCCGGGGGTGAGGAAGCCATCGGGATTGCGCACAACGGCGCGGCCGCGGATCGTGCCGCTGCCCAGATCGATGGCGTTGTCGACGAAATCCATGCGGCCGTGCCAGCGATAGTCGGTCTCGTCGGCAAGGCGGATGTCGACCGGATTGGGCGCCACGCGCGACGAGGGCCGCGTGCCGGCGCGGTTGGCGCGCTGATACTTGAGATAGACGGCTTCGGAGCCGGTGAAGATGAAGTGGATCGGATCGAGGCTGGCGACCGTGGTCATCACGGTCTGGCCGGCGGTGACATAGGCGCCGACATCGACTCGGCGATCGGACAGGCGGCCGCCGATCGGCGCCGTCACCCGGGTGAACGACAGGTCGAGGGCACGCGCCCGCACCGTCGCCGCGGCGGCGGCGACCGAGGCTTCGGCCTGGGCGGCGGTGGCCTCGTCGGTCTCCAGTTCCTGGCGGCTGACGGCATTCTGGTCGAACAGGCCCTTGGTGCGCGCCGCGACGGCGCGGGCCAGCCCGGCACTGGCGCGGGCGCGCTGCAATTCGGCCTGCGCCGACGCCAGCGCGGCTTCGAACGGGCGCGGATCGATGACGAACAGCAATTCGCCGGCGCGCGCGAAACTGCCGTCGCGGAAGGCCAGCCGCTCGACATAGCCGGACACGCGGGGGCGCACCTCGACCTGCTGGCGGGCCTCGAAGCGGCCAATATAATCATCCCAGTCGACGATCGGCTTGACCAGCGGGGTCGCCACGGTCACCGGCGGCGGCGGGCCGCCCGGACCACCGGGGCCGCCACCGGCCGGCGGTGCATCACCGCCGCCACAGCCAGCAAGCAGCACCAGCCCGGCAATCGCCATCCATGACCGCATGGTCGTTCATCTCCGTTGCCGACGCCGAGTCTGTAACCGTTCTTGCGGCATAACTGCAAATATTGCGAGGCCATGACAAGCTTCGTTGTCCTATAGCTCCGCTATCAGCCGCATCTGCAACATTCTGCTACAGCGCCATTTCGGCCATGGATTGCCGGCAACGCTTGGCAATCCGCCGCCACTCGGCCAAGCAGCCGCGATGAGCCGTCTCCGCCGCCCCAGCAGCATCGCCCCGCGCGAATTCGCGGTGCTGTTCGCCGTGCTGCTCACGGTCGCCGCCGGCAACACCGCGTTGCAGACGGTGCTGCCCGCCATCGCCCGCGTCATCCACATCCCCGATCTGCTGGTGGCGATCATCTTCTCCTTCTCGGCGCTGCTGTGGACCTTCACCGCCCCCTATTGGGCCCGCCAGTCCGATCTGCGCGGCCGGCGGCGGCTGATGCAGGTCGGCGTCGCCGGCTTCGGCGTCTCGATGCTCGGCTGCGGCATCGCCATCCTCGCCGGGCTGAAGGGCTGGCTGGTGCCGGTGGCGACCTTCGCGCTGTTCGCCAGCCTGCGTTCGCTGTTCGGCATCTTCGGATCGGCGTCGAACCCCGCCGCCCAGGCCTATGTCGCGGCGCGCACCAGTGAATCCGAACGCACCAACGCGCTGGCCTCGCTGTCCTCGGCTTTCGGGCTCGGCACCATCATCGGCCCGGCGGTGGCACCGCTGTTCATTTTCGGCTTTCTCGGCCTGTCCGGGCCGCTGTTCGCCTTTGCGCTGCTCGCCGTGCTCGTGCTGTTCGCCGTGCGCCGCTGGCTGCCCGACGACGACCCTACCCATCAGCCGATGCTGCCGGGGCTCGAAACCCGCCACCATGGCGCCCCGGCCAGCGAGCCGCTGGTCAGCGGTGCCGCCACCGGCGCCAGCCTGCAGGCCGCCACCGCCGGCCGCGGTGGGCGGATTTCGTGGCGCGATCCGCGGCTGCTGCCCTTCATGGTCTTCGGCTTCTGCTCAGGGTCGATCCAGGCCGCCACCGGCCAGGCGCTCGGCTTCCTGGTCATCGATCGCCTCGGCGTCGGCGCCGTCGCCGCCCAGCCGTCGATCGCCATCGTCTTCATGGCCAGCGCCGGCGCTACGCTGCTGGCGCAATGGGGGCTGATCCCGCTGTTCAACATGGCGCCGCCGCAGTTGATGCGCTGGGGCACCGCCATCGCCGCCATCGGCACCGCTGGCGTCGCCCTGGCCAGCGACTTCCACATGCTGGTCGTCGCCTTCGCGTTGCTGTCCCTGGGCTATGGACTGGCCCGCCCGGGCTTCACCGCTGGCGCCAGCCTGGCCGTCGGCCGCCACGAACAAGGCGGCGTCGCCGGCGCCGTCACCTCGGTCAACGGCTCCTGCTTCGTGCTCGCCCCGGCGGTCGGCATCGGCCTTTACGAAATCGACTCGATGCTGCCCTACGCGCTGGGCGCCGCGGCGCTGGTCGTGCTGCTCGTCTACGCCTGGCGCAACCCGCTGCTGTCCCATGTCGTGGCGGTGGAGGATGAGCCGTCGGGTTGAATAAAGGAGGATTCTTGCCTCCGGCGGCTGGGGCCGACGGCCCCAGACCCCATCTTGTCAGAGTCGATCGCGAACTGCCGCTGGTCGCCATGCGATCGAAATCAGAATGGGGTGCGGGCCCATTGGCCGCAGCGGCCGGAGGTCAGCCTTCCTCCCTGACAATCGCGCAAACATGAAAAAGGCGGCAGGCCGAAGCCTGCCGCCCTTTGCAATCGTTCGAAAAGGTTCAGGCGGCGACGGCAGCGCGGCGGCGCATCGCGGCGCCGACCAGGCCGAAGCCGGCAATCAGCAGCACCCAGCTCTGCGGCTCGGGCACTTCGGCGGTCGCGGTCGGGGCGACGGCGGTTTCAAAGTTGCCCGACAGGCGGCCGCGGAAGGTGCGCAGGGCGCCATTCTGGGCGACACCCAGCGTCGGCACCATGGCAATCAGGCTGGTGGCGAAGCTGGCGGCGCCGGCGTCGGTGAAATCCAGGAAGTCGGACGAGAAGGTGACAGTGTCGCCGCTGGCGGTGGCAGCCGAGAAGGTGCCGGTGGTCTGCCCCGTGGTGCCGACCAGATTGGCGCCGCCGAAGCTGACCGACAGCAGGTTCGAGCCGATGGCATAGGTGGTGGGGCGGAGGTTGCCGCCACTGACGCTGATCGCCGTGGTCGACACGAAGCTGAACGAGCCGACGGCGCCCGGCTGGTCGACGGAACCGGTGGCCGCAATGCCGCGCGCGACGCTGCCGGTGATGGTCAGGTTCGCGGTAACATTGTTGACGAACGACGACAGGCCGGTGCCGGCGCCGAAGCTGAAACGGATCGGCACGGCGGCCGCGGTCGAACCCGACGGGCTGCTGAAGAACACCGCATTGGTGGTGCGAGTGACGGCATTGCTGTTGCCGCTGTTGGTCCAGCGGAAATTGGTGACCGGGTTGGCGGTGCTGTAGGTGGCGAAGACCACGGCCTGGGCCGGCGCGGCAACGCCCGCGACCAGCAGAGCGGCGAGAGTCAGATTGCGGACGATCGACATGGTGGCGCTCCAGAAACTTTTCACATTTCCTGAAGCAAGAATTGGGCCAACCCCGGAATGACCGCCAAGTCGTTGATCGGGCGTCATTGTCCTTTCATGACAATTACGCGACTGTAAAGTCTACCGACACTCGCGGACGCTGAGCGGGCAAGAATCGAAAGGATAGCGCTGAAGTCGAGGCGGCAGCCGGCAAACCCTCCGGCTGTCGAAGCCGCAAGCCAGGGCAAGGTTTCCTCAATTGCGGACAGTACAGCAGAGGCTGTTCCGCCCGCGCGCAGCGAACAAAAAAAGCGGCCGGGGCCAAAGGCCCCGGCCGCCGGAAGTGAAAACTCCTGTCCCTCAGGCCTGCGGTGCAGGCTCCCCGAAACCACCGCGGCGGCCGGTCTTGGGGATCGCCGAAACGCCGGCGGCCGGGCGCATCGTCGGGGTACCGAGCGAATTGGCGCGGTCGATCGGCTCGCCGGCGAGCACCTTCTTGATCTCGTCACCCGACAGCGTCTCGAGTTCGAGCAGCGCGGCGGCGAGATTGTGCAGCTGGTCGATATTGTCGGTCAGCACCTGCTTGGCGCGATCATAGCCGGTATTGACGATCTGGCGGACTTCCGCGTCGATCATCTGCGCCGTCTGCTCGCTGACATTCTGGGTGCGGGTGACGCTGTGGCCGAGGAAGACTTCTTCCTGATTGTCGGCATATTTCAGCGGCCCGAGCTTGTCCGACATGCCCCATTGCGTGACCATCGAACGGGCGAGGTCGGTCGCATAGCTGATGTCAGACGAAGCGCCCGACGAGACCAGGTCATGGCCGAAGATGATTTCCTCGGCGACGCGGCCACCCATCGAGACGGCAAGGTTCGCGTACATCTTGTTGCGATGATAGCTGTACTGGTCGCGTTCCGGCAGGCGCATGACCATGCCGAGCGCGCGGCCGCGCGGGATGATCGTCGCCTTGTGAATTGGGTCGGACGCCGCCTCGTGCATCGAGACCACGGCATGGCCGGCCTCGTGATAGGCGGTCATCTTCTTCTCGTCGTCGGTCATCACCATCGACTTGCGCTCGACGCCCATCAGCACCTTGTCCTTGGCGTCCTCGAAATCGCGCATCGAGACGAGGCGCTTGGCGCGACGCGCGGCCAGCAGCGCCGCTTCGTTGACGAGATTGGCGAGATCGGCGCCCGAAAAGCCCGGCGTGCCGCGCGCAATGGTACGGGCGTTGACGTCGGGGGCCAGCGGCACCTTCTTCATGTGCACGGCGAGGATCTTCTCGCGGCCCTCGATGTCCGGGCGGCCGACCACGACCTGACGGTCGAAACGACCGGGACGCAGCAACGCCGGATCGAGGACGTCGGGGCGGTTGGTGGCAGCGACGATGATGATGCCTTCATTGGCATCGAAACCGTCCATTTCGACCAGCAGCTGGTTCAGCGTCTGCTCGCGTTCGTCGTTGCCGCCGCCAAGGCCGGCACCGCGCGAGCGGCCGACGGCGTCGATTTCATCGATGAAGATGATGCACGGCGCCGATTTCTTGCCCTGTTCGAACATGTCGCGGACGCGGCTGGCGCCGACACCGACGAACATCTCGACGAAATCCGAGCCGGAAATGTTGAAGAACGGCACGTTTGCCTCGCCGGCGATGGCGCGAGCGAGCAGAGTCTTGCCAGTGCCCGGGGGACCGACGAGCAGCGCTCCCTTGGGAATCTTGCCGCCGAGGCGGTGAAAGCGGCCCGGATCCTTCAGGAAGTCGACGATTTCCTGCAGTTCCTCACGGGCTTCGTCGATGCCGGCGACGTCATCGAAGGTGACGCGGCCTTCCTTCTGCACCAGCAGCTTGGCGCGCGACTTGCCGAAACCCATGGCACCGCGGCCGGCGCCGTTCTGCATCTGGCGCATTACGAAGATCCAGATGCCGATCATCAGCGCGAACGGCAGCATGTTGATCAGCAGTTGGCCGATCAGCGAGCGGCTTTCCTCGGGCTTGGCGTCGAAGCGCACGTTCTTCAGGCGCAGCCGCTCGATGAGCTGGGTGTCGCCGGGGTTGAAGGTGCGATAATCCTCGCCGGCCGAAGTCTTGCCGACGATCTCGTCGCCGCGGATGTCGGCCGACTTGATGCCGCCTTCATCGACCTTGGTCAGAAAGTCGGAATAGGCGAGCGCCGTGCCGCTGCCGGTGGCCGGCCGCGATGGCTGCATGACGTTGACGACCACGACAAGGCCGAGAAGGATGACGAACCACAGCCCGAGGTTCTTCATCCAGGGGCTGGGCGGGCGCTTGTTGTTATCGGCCATGAACGCGGCTTTCGACAGGAGAACTGCATCAACATAGGCGGTGTGCCGACGCTTGCAATCGCAGCGCCCGAAATCCGCCCGTCACACGGCATTTTTATGACGTTTTGTCGCGTAAATCACGGCGCGGCGGCGCCTTGGTGAAATACCAGTCCCCTGACGACAGGGCTCGCGCCTGCACGCCGGCCAGAGTCGCGCTGCCCCCGATAGCGAGTCGCGCCGCCAGCCGGGCCAGATCCGGCCCGCGCGGCGCGGCATCCGGCGCGATTTCGGCGACCGCCCGCGCCACCAGGCGCTGGACCAGCGCCGCCGGCAGTCCGGCGGCGTCGAGCGTCACCCCCGCCGCCATCACTTGCGCGCGGCCGTCCCAGGCCTGCGCCGCCGTCCAGTCGAGCGCCGCGGCATCGTCGGCAAGGTTCGCCGCCGCCAGCGCCATGCCGGCGACATCGAGCCAGGGCGTCGCCGCCAGCGTAGCCCGCGCGCTGCTGCGGCGATGGCGGGGATCGCGATTGGCGGGATCGCTGACGATCGGCCAGCCGCTCGCCGCCGCCACCACCGCCAGCGCTTCGCGTCGCACGTCGAGCAGCGGCCGCGCCAGCATGACGCCGGGCGCCAGTGGCCGGCAGCGGCGGATGCCGGCCAGCCCGCCGCTGCCGGCCCCGCGCGCCAGCCGCATCAGCAGCGTCTCGGCCTGGTCGTCGGCATGATGGGCGGTCATCAGCACGCCGACCCCCGCGGCGGCGCACCATTCGCCCATCAGCCGATAGCGCGCCGCGCGCGCCGCCGCCTGCACGCCGGTGGCCGGCTTTGGCCCCGCCCAGGCGAGCAGGACATGCGGGATGCCGGCCGCGGCGCAGCCATCGCCGAGCCGCCGTGCCTCGTCGGCGGCGGCAGCGCGCAAGCCGTGATCGACGGTCAGCGCCGACACCTGCCCGGGCCAGGCGGCGACGGCGAGGTGGAGCAGCGCCACGCTGTCCGGGCCGCCAGAGACTGCCACCGCAAGCCGCGGCGGGGGGGCATGGCCGAGTGCGGCCGCCAGCCGCGCCGGCAGGTCGATCCCGGGCGCCGCGATCAGGCCGTGCACTTGGCGCGGCCGCGCGCCGCCTTGGCATCGGCCTGCTGCATCGGTGTCAGCTTCGCGCCATAGACGCTGTCGAGCTCGTCGAGCACGCGGCAGGCATTGGGCTGTTTCTTCAGGCCGGTCAGCGCCTTGGCCAGGCCGATCAGCGCGTCGGGGGCCCGTTCGGAGCGCGGCGCGGTCTGATAGACCTCGAGGAACACCTTGGCGGCCTGGGCGAACTGGCCGCGCTCGCCATGGCTGCGGCCAAGCCAATATTGCGCCTGCGGGATGCGCGTCGATTTCGGCCAGGCGGCGATGAAATCGGTCAGCGCCGGTTCGGCGGCGGGCCAGTCCTTGGCGATGACCTTGGCATAGGCCAGCTTCCACGCCGCATCGGCGGTGGCGGGGGCAGCGGCAGCGGGCGGCTGTGCAGCCGGCGGCACCGTCGCCGGCCGGGGGGCAGCGGTCGCGGGCCGGGACGGCGGCAGCACCGCGGGATCGGCGGGCAACGGGCCGGCGGCGGCAGGCGCGGCGGCGCCGGCAGCAGCGCCGCCTTCCAGCGCGTTCAGGCGGAATTCCAGATCGCCGCGCAGCCGTGTCTGCGCCTCTTCCAGCTGGCGCAGCTTGAAGCCCTGCGCCTCGACCTGGCCGGTCAGGGTGCGCAGCTGGCGCTCAAGCTCGCCGACGCGATCAGTGAGCTCGACCAGCGGCGCGCTCGCCGGAGTCCCGGCAGGCTCGGCGACAACGGCCGGCGGCGGCGCGATTTCGGGCTCGAAATAGCGCGGATCACCGCCGGGAAAAACCTTGCGCTGCACCGCCCGGAGCTCGCTTTCGAGGCGCGAGACGCGCTTTTCGACGCGGACCGGATCGAGATCCTGGGCAGAAACCGGCGGCGCGACCGCAACGGCGGCGATCAGCACGGGGGCAAGCAGGGCAGCAGTCAGGCGCATCATGGGGTTCCCGGAACACTGGGCGAAGCGGTGGTGGCGGCAACGGGCGGCGCTTCGGCGGCGGGCGGCGGGCTCGCCGGGGGTGCGGCGACGGGCGGCGGCGTCCGGCGCGGCACGCGTGCCAGTGGCCGCGGACCCGAGGGCGCGGCCACCGCCGGCGCGCTGGCGGCCACGGCCGGCGTCATGCCGCT
>JAIXZK010000167.1 GCA_027489695.1 Sphingomonadales bacterium | reverse complement strand
GCTCGATCCGGCGGCGCGCACCCTGCTGCGGGTCGATGCCGACGAAGCCGATCTGGCCGACGACATTTTCACCAAGCTGATGGGCGATGTCGTCGAACCGCGCCGGGCATTCATCCAGGACAATGCGCTGAACGTCGCCAATCTCGACGTGTGATGACCGGTCACCGGCGGCTGAAAATGGTCTCGTTTCGGTACTAATTGCAGCGATCCCGGCCTGATTTGCGGCATGGGCAAGAATAATATGTCAGCAAAGCTGACGTAATGGCCATATTTCGCGTGACTCTGCCGGCAGCGCTGCGTTAGGCGCCGTTCCCGAAAGGGAGCGCCATGGCCGAAACCCGCATGTTGAAGTTCGTCGATCGCCCCCAGGCGCAGCCGCCAAAGCGGCCGGCCGAGGCGCGCACCGACGACTTCCTGGAAATCGCGCGTCCGTACCTGATCGCCAAGGCCGAGGAGCAGGCCGGGCGCTGCTCGCAATGCGGCGTGCCCTTCTGCCAGGTGCACTGCCCGCTGCACAACAACATCCCCGACTGGCTGCGGCTGACCGCCGAAGGCCGGCTGGAAGAGGCCTATGAACTTTCCGCCGCGACCTCGACGATGCCCGAGATCTGCGGCCGCATCTGCCCGCAGGACCGGTTGTGCGAGGGCAATTGCGTCATCGAGCCGGGTTTCGGATCGGTCACCATCGGCGCCGTCGAGAAGTTCATCACCGATACCGCCTGGGAAAATGGCTGGGTCAAGCCGATCCGCATCACCGCCGATCGCTCCGGGCAATCCGTGGGCATCATCGGCGCCGGGCCGGCGGGGCTGACGGCGGCGGAGCTGCTGCGCGCCAAGGGCTATGCGGTCCATGTCTATGACCGCCACGATCGCGCCGGCGGGCTGCTGACCTATGGCATCCCCGGCTTCAAGCTGGAAAAGCCCGTCGTCATGCGCCGCGTCGATCGGCTGCGCGACGCGGGCGTCGTCTTCCACCAGGATTTCGAGGTCGGCCGTGATGCCAGCCTTGCCGATCTGCGTGCCCGCCATGACGCGCTGCTGGTGGCAACCGGGGTCTACAAGGCCCGCGAAGTCGAGGTGCCGGGCGCCGATGCCCCCGGCGTCGTCGCGGCGCTCGATTATCTCACCGCTTCCAACCGCCAGAATTTCGGCGAGGCCCTGCTCGCACCGCATGATGCCGCCGGCCGCCATGTCGTCGTTATCGGCGGCGGCGATACCGCGATGGACTGTGTGCGCACGGCGGTTCGCCAAGGGGCGGCCAGCGTCAAATGCCTCTACCGCCGCGACCGCGCCAACATGCCGGGATCGGCGCGCGAAGTCGCCAATGCCGAGGAAGAGGGCGTCGAATTCCTCTGGCTGGCGGCGCCGGCGGCGATCACCACCGGCGCCGCCGGTGCCAGCGGCGTCGTCGCCACCCGCATGCGGCTCGGCCAGGCCGGCGCCGATGGTCGCCGCGCGCCGGAACCCGATGGCGCCGCCGACCTGACGCTCGCCGCCGATCTCGTCATCAAGGCGCTCGGCTTCGATCCCGAGGATCTGCCCGGCCTGTTCGGCGCCCCCGATCTCGCCGTCACCCGCTGGGGCACGCTACGCATCGACCACAAGTCGATGCAGACCTCGCTGCCCGGCGTGTTCGCCGCCGGCGACATCGTCCGCGGCGCCTCGCTGGTGGTGTGGGCGGTGCGCGACGGCCGCGATGTCGCGGCGCGGATGCACGAATATTTGCGCGCCGCGGCGCGAATCGCGGCCTGAGGGGGACGACGGTGATGCGGTTCCTTCTCGCCCTGCTGCTCGTTGCCGGGCCACAGGCGGCAGCATCGGCACAGACATCCCCGCCGGCCGTCGCGGCTCCGGTCGATCCGGCGCGGCTGGCGGTGGCGCGCCGCCTTGCCGCGACGCTGATGCCGCCAGGCAGTTTCAGGACGATGATGGGCACCGCGATGGATCAGGTCGCCCAGCAAAGCCTCAACAGCATCTTCGATGTGCCGGTGAAGGGCTTCATGAGCGCCGCCGGACTGCCCGAGGATGCGGTTGCCAAACTGCCGCCGACGACGATCCGCGAGGTGATGCGGGTCCTCGATCCGGCCTTCGAGGAGCGCAATCGACGCATGTTTCCGGTGCTGACCGGCGGGATTGTCGAGTTCATGGGCGGTGAGGAACCGAATTTCCGCGAAGGCTATGCCGAGGCGATGGCGCGACGCTTCGACCCTGGCCAGCTGCTGGCGATCGAGGCCTTTTTCAAGACGTCCGCCGGCGCTGCCTTTGCCGCGTCGTTCCTTACCTTGCAGACCGATCCGGCCTTTCTTGCGCGCACCCAGGCGATGGTCCCGCGGCTGATGCAGGCGATGCCGGCCATCATGGCCAAGGTAACGGCGGCAACCGCCGGCCTGCCCAAGCCACGCGAATACAAGGACCTGACCGAGGCCGAGCGCGACGATCTGCGCCGCCTGCTCGGCCAGCCTAGCGCTCCTGCCCATGAAAGCCCGCAGAAATGATCCTGATCGCCGCCGTCATCACCGCCGCTGCCGCCGCCCCCACCCCGGCGCGCGCGCCGGCGCCGCGCGCGCTTGATCCCGCCGCCGTCGCCGCCGCCGGCCAGCTCGTCCAGCTGCTCGACCTCAAGGGCCAGCTCAGCGCCCAGACCAGCCAGACGCTGGCGGCGATGCGGTCGGGGGTGCTGATCCGCGCCGAGCTGGCGCGCCAGCCGGGCTTCATCCAGGCCTATCAGGCCAATCAGGCCAAGATGGACCCGGTGCTGAAGAAGGCCGGCGCCATCCAGGCCGGCATCGCCCAGAAGGTCATCGCCCAGCAATCGGGCGCGGTCATCCAGGCCGCCGCCCAGGCCTATGCCCG
Organism: Sphingomonadales bacterium; assembly: GCA_027489695.1. Lineage (GTDB taxonomy): Bacteria > Pseudomonadota > Alphaproteobacteria > Sphingomonadales > Sphingomonadaceae > Sandarakinorhabdus. Next base: position 3,255 of record JAIXZK010000167.1, on the reverse strand, counting down.
CAACTATTCGGCGGCCGAGATCAACGGCCTGATTGCCTTTTACCGCAGCCCGCTCGGCCAGGCCTTCCGGGCCCGCCAGGGCCGCGTCGAAGGCGAGGTCGGCCAGGCGTCGGGGCGGCTGATCGGCGCCCGCATCGATGCCGGCATGCGCGCCGCGCAAGCGCAGATCGGCGCCGCCCTTGCCCCGCTGAACAGCATCGCCGCCGCCACGCCGAGGAAGTGACCATGGCCGCATCGCCGACCCCGCCCGCCCCCTGGACCGCCAGCGCCGAGGAACGCGCCCGGCTGGCCGAAATTGGCATGTATCGCCCCGATTTCGAGGGCGATGCCTGCGGCGTCGGCCTTGTCGCCGCCACCGATGGCGTGCCGTCGCGGCGCGTCGTCGTCGCCGGGATCGAGGCGCTGAAGGCGGTCTGGCACCGCGGTGCCGTCGATGCCGATGGCAAGACCGGCGATGGCGCCGGCATCATGCTCGAAATCCCGCTGGAATTCTTCCACGAGCATATCGCCCGCCATGGCCATGTGCCGCGGCCCAATCTGCTCGGCGTCGGCATGATCTTCCTGCCGCGCACCGATCTCGCCGCGCAGGAAACCTGCCGCACCATCGTCGAATCGGAAATCATCGGCTTCGGCTACAAGGTCTATGGCTGGCGCCAGGTGCCGGTCGACATCTCGGTGATCGGCGAAAAGGCCCAGAATACCCGGCCCGAGATCGAGCAGATCATGATCTCCGGCCCGCTGGCGACGCCGGCCGAGCGCGCCGCCGCGCTGGAGGCGTTCGAGAAGGACCTCTATCTCATCCGCCGCCGCATCGAGAAGAAGGTCATCGAAGCGCAGATCTCGGGTTTCTACATCTGCTCGCTGTCGGCGCGCTCGATCATCTACAAGGGCCTGTTCCTCGCCGAGGAACTGTCGGTCTTCTACCCCGATCTCATGGACGAGCGCTTCCAGTCGCGCTTTGCCATCTATCACCAGCGCTATTCCACCAACACCTTCCCGCAATGGTGGCTGGCGCAGCCGTTCCGCTGCCTTGCCCATAATGGCGAGATCAACACCATCCGCGGCAATTCCAACTGGATGAAAAGCCACGAGATCAAGATGGCGGCCGCGGCCTTCGGCGCGCATTCCGAGGACATCAAGCCGCTGATCCCGGCCGGCGCCTCCGACACGGCGGCGCTCGACGCGGTGTTCGAAGCCTTTGTGCGCTCGGGGCGCGACGCGCCGACCGCCAAGCTGATGATGATTCCCGAGGCCTGGGCCAAGGACGACACCCTGCCCGACGCGCACCGCGCCATGTATGCCTTTTTCGCCAGCGTCACCGAACCCTGGGACGGGCCGGCAGCACTGGCGATGACCGACGGCCGCTGGGTGGTGGCCGGGCTCGATCGCAACGCGCTGCGGCCGATGCGCTATTGCCTGACCCGCGACGGCCTGCTCGTCACCGGTTCGGAAGCCGGCATGGTGGTGATCCCGGAAGCCGATATCGTCCGCAAGGGCGCGCTCGGGCCGGGCGAACTGATCGCCGTCGATCTCGACGGCGAAGCCGAAGCCGCTCCGCGCTTCTACAGCGACCGCGAGATCAAGGACCGGATCGCCGGCGCCAATGATTATGCCGCGATGGTCGCCGGCTTCTCGACCTTCCAGGATCTCGACGGCAGCGACGGTGCCCAGCCCGGCGCCCGCTATGACCGCGACGAGCTGCGCCGCCGCCAGGTCGCCGCCGGCCAGACGCTGGAGGACATGGAATTGCTGCTGGCGCCGATGGTCGATGATGCCAAGGAAGCCATCGGCAGCATGGGCGACGATGCGCCGATGGCGGTGATTTCGGAAAACGCCCGCAACCTCAGCCATTTCTTCCGCCAGAACTTCAGCCAGGTGACCAACCCGCCGATCGATTCGCTGCGCGAGACGCGGGTGATGAGCCTGAAGACGCGCTTTTCGAACCTCGGCAACATCCTTGACGACGAAGCCACCCAGGAAGGGGTGATGGTCATCGAGACGCCGGTGCTCACCAACCTCGGCTGGGAAGTGCTGCTCCGGCATTTCGGCAAGCAGGCCGCGGTGATCGATTGCACCTTCGATATCGCCGGTGGCCCCGATGCGCTGCGCGCCGCCATCGCCCGGGTGCGCAACGAAGCCGAAGTCGCGGTGCGATCGGGCAAGAGCCAGCTGTTCCTGACCGACGAAAACCAGTCGCAGGGCCGCGCCGGCATCACCATGATCCTTGCCGCCGCCGGGGTGCACACGCATCTGGTCCGCAAGGGCCTGCGCACCTTCGCCTCGATCAACGTGCGCTCGGCCGAGGCGCTCGACACCCATTATTTCGCCGTGCTGATCGGAGTCGGCGCCACCACCGTCAACGCCTATCTGGCGCAGGAAGCCATCGCCGATCGCCACGCCCGCGGCCTGTTCGGCAGCCTTGGCTATGACGATTGCGTGCGTCGCTATCGCAAGGCGATCGAGGACGGGCTGCTGAAGATCATGGCCAAGATGGGGATCGCGGTGATCTCCTCCTATCGCGGCGGCTACAATTTCGAGGCGGTGGGATTGAGCCGCGCGCTGGTCAATGATTTCTTCCCCGGCATGCCGGCGAAGATCTCCGGCGAGGGCTTTGAATCGCTGTTCATCAATGCCCAGATGCGCCACGAAAGCGCCTGGGACGAGGACATCATCGCCCTGCCGATCGGTGGCCTCTATCGCTATCGCACCGGCAGCGAGGCGCATGCCTGGGGGCCCGGCCTCATCCATTTGCTGCAGACCGCCGTCGCCCGCGACAGCTATGCCGATTATCGCAAGTTCACCGCCGGGATCGCCGCGCTGCCGCCGATCTCGCTGCGCGACCTGCTCGATTTCGCCGAGACGAAGCCGATCGCCATCGAGGAAGTCGAATCGATCACCGAGATCCGCCGTCGCTTCGTGACGCCGGGGATGAGCCTGGGTGCGCTGTCGCCCGAAGCGCACGAGACGCTGGCCATCGCCATGAACCGCATCGGCGCCAAGGCGGTGAGCGGCGAAGGCGGCGAGGACCGCGAGCGCTACACGCCGCGCGCCAATGGCGACAATGCCAATAGCGGCATCAAGCAGATCGCCAGCGGCCGCTTCGGCGTCACTGCCGAGTATCTGGTCAACGCCGACGATATCCAGATCAAGATGGCCCAGGGCGCCAAGCCCGGCGAGGGCGGCCAGCTGCCCGGCCACAAGGTCGACAAGAATATCGCCCGCGTCCGCCACTCGACGCCGGGCGTGGGTCTGATC
>JAIXZK010000374.1 GCA_027489695.1 Sphingomonadales bacterium | reverse complement strand
GCGTCGATCAGATCTTCGGTCTCGATCCGAGCGCGCCGGGGCTTTCGAGCTTCCTGTCGCTGCAGGTGGCGCGTCCGGAACGGGTGGTGCACGCCAATGTGCTGCCCAATCTTTCGGTGATGACAGCGGGGCCGCCGGGGGCGCGGCCGCAGGAACGGCTCTCCGGGCATCGATTCCGCGACGGCACCAACACGCTGTTGCGCGAATATGATCTGGTGCTGTTCGATACACCGGCGACCAACACCAACGCCGATGCCCTGACGGTCGGCGCCGCGGCCGGCTATGCGCTGGTCGTGGCGCGCCGCAATTTCAGCTATTTCAGCGATATCGCCACGCTGGTCGGCCAGTTGACGGCGGCGCGCTGCCCGGTGGTCGGCTCGGTCCTGAACGAGTTCTGATGCCCATGGCCACTGCCGCCCCAGCAATGCGCCCCGAATGGCAGGCGGTGGCGATCCGCCACTGGCCGCTGGTGCTCGGCATCATCGCCGTCTGCCTTCCGACCCTTATCTCGCTGGCGCGGGGGCCCTGGTCGCTGGAATCGGGGGTTCATGGCCCGATCGTCGTCGCCACCGGCCTGTGGCTGATCGTTCGGCGGCTGCCCGATATCCGTCGCGAGATGGTGCCCGGCAACCCGCTGATCACCGCGGCGGGCCTCGCTGTCGCGATCCCCACCTATGCCTTCGGCCGTGCGTATGACTTCATCAGCATCGAAGTCGCCGCCATGTTGCTGGCGCTGCTGGTCGTCGCCTATGCCATCGTCGGCGGTCGCGTCGTGCGGCAGACCTGGTTTCCGGTCTTCTACCTCGGCTTCGTCATCCCGGTGCCGGGCTGGATCCTCGACGCCGTTACCCAGCCGCTGAAGCTGCTGGTCTCCGAAGTCGTCACCAAGGTGCTCGCCGATTTCGGCTATCCGATCGCGCGGCTGGGGGTGACGATCTATGTCGCTTCCTACCAGCTGCTGGTCGAGGATGCCTGCGCCGGGCTGAATTCGCTGATCAGCCTGTCGGCGATCGGGCTGTTCTACGTCTATATGCTGCGCGGTTCGAACTGGCGCTATTCGATGCTGCTGCTGATGATGGTGCTGCCGATCGCGGTGGCGGCCAACATGGTGCGCGTCGCCGTGCTGGTGCTGATCACTTACCATTTCGGCGACGCCGCCGCGCAGGGCTATCTGCACAATACCGCGGGCATGGTGACCTTCACCTCGGCGCTGCTGTTCATCTTCCTGATCGACTGGCTGCTGACTCCGCTGCGCAACGCGCTGGCGCCGGCGGCCGAGCGGACTTCCACACCGCCGGCCGGGGCCGCCGAATGAACCGTCGTGACCTCCTGCTCGGCGGCGGGCTGCTTGCCGCCGCCGGTACCGCGGCGGCGCTGACGCCGCGCAAGCGGCTGGTGCTGCTCGGCGATCGCAAGCTCGACAGTGTCGTGCCGCTGAAGATCGCCGAATGGACCAATGTGCCGTCGAGCGATTTCGTGCTGCCGAAATCGCCGGGCAGCCTTTCCGATCGGCTGTACAGCCAGACGGTGACGCGGCTGTACAGCGGCAATGGCGTTCGCCTGCCGATGATGCTGGTGATCGCCTATGGCGCTGTCCAGAATGACCTGTTGCAGCTGCATCGGCCGGAGACCTGCTATTCGGCGATCGGCTTCACCATTTCGGCGTCGCGGGTTGCCCAGGTGCCGCTCGCCGGCACCGCCCGGCTGCCGATCCGCGAACTGACCGCGACCAACGACCAGCGCCTCGAGCAGATCGCCTATTGGACGCGGATCGGCGACGACCTGCCCACCGATGGTTCGCAGCAGCGCTGGGTGAAGCTTCAGCAGCAGTTCGACGGCTATCTTTCGGACGGCGTGCTGGTGCGCATCTCGACGGTGGCCGAAACCCACCCCGAAGTGTTTGCCGAGCTGCAGGATTTCGCCAAGGCGATGGTGCTCTCGATGCGGCCCGCCGACCGCGACGTGCTCATCGGGCGCCCGCTCGCCAAGGTGATGGTGGCATGATGGCGGGGGAATGCGTCCGCCCGTCCCCCGCGACGATTGCCGCGTCGTTACTTCTGCGACGTGTCGAAGGGTTGCAGCACCACCCAGATGAACGCCAGCGTCGCCAGCCCGAGGCCGATGGCGCCGACATGGCCGATGATGCCATCGCCCTTCATGGCTTCGTTGCCGAGGTAATTGGTAACGGCGCAGCCGATGGAGGCAATCAGATACTGCCACAGGTGATCGCGCGCGACGCCTTGCGAGCGCTGAAGAAAGAGCACAATGAGCCCGGCGAAAACGATCACCGTGCTCCAGTCGTAGGGCGTTTCCATCGCGTCTCTCTCGGTTTCGGCGCCGTCCCTACACCAGGTCGGCGCCGCAACGCCACTGCCATCGGTAACGATTGCGCCATAATGACGACATGGACGGCGCGTCGATGAACGACATGCGCTTCGATACCCCGCCGGCGCCGACGTCGGCAGCCGATCGCCCCGGCGTGCCGCTCGATTTCGCGGTTTTCGCGGTGCGGGTGCTCGAGTTCCTGACGGTGCTGGCGACCGGCGCGATCGCCGTCGCCATCGTCCGCGATACTTTGTCCGACGATGTCGCGCTGCTTTATGCGCGCGTCGTCATCGTCACCGCCATTGCCTTTGGCGTGCTCGCCGAAAGCCTCGGCTGCTATGATGTCGACGCGCAATTTTCGTTGCGCCGGGCCTGGCAGCGGCTGGCCTCCACCTGGGTGACGGTGGCGCTGTTCATGATCACCCTGGGCTTCCTGCTGAAATCGTCGGATGTCGTGTCGCGTGGCTGGGCGCTCGGCTGGTTCGCCGCTGGCGGCGCGGCCATGCTCGGCCAGCGCGCGCTGACGACGCTGTGGGTGCGCCGCCTCAAGAACCGGGGCACCTTCAACCAGCGCGTCGCGATCTTCGGCGCCGGGCCGCAGGGCGTCCGCTTCGCCGATTATGTCCTGACCCATGATCGCCTGACGATCAGCATCGTCGGTTTTTTCGACGATCGCCGCGATGGTCGGGTGCCGGCGACCGCCGCCAATGTGCCGGTGCTCGGCAATCTTTCGGCGCTGGTCTCGATGATCCGCGACGGCAAGGTCGATCAGGTGGTGGTGGCGCTGCCCTGGTCGGCGGAAACCCGGTTGCAGCAGGTGGTCAGCCGGCTGGCGCTGACGCCGGTGAAGATCCGCCTTGCCCCCGATCTTGCCAGCTTCACCTTCGCGCGGCGGCCGCTGGTCATGCTCGGCGAAGTGCCGGTGATGACCCTGTTCGAACGGCCGATCTCCGGTATGGACGCGGCGGTCAAGGGTCTGGAGGACCGGATCCTGACCGCCATCATCCTGGCGCTGATCTGGCCCTTGCTGCTCGTCATCGCCATTGCCATCCGGCTCGATTCGCCGGGGCCGATCTTCTTCCGCCAGCCGCGCGAAGGCTTCAACAACAAGCCGTTCCGCGTCTACAAATTCCGGTCGATGTATCACGACCAGTCGCAGTTCGACGGCATCCGCCAGGCCAGCCGCGACGATCCGCGCGTCACCCGTGTCGGCCGCATCCTGCGCCGCACCAGCCTCGATGAATTGGCACAATTGTTCAATGTCATGCAGGGCGACATGTCGCTCGTCGGCCCGCGCCCGCACGCCCCTTCGACCCGCGCCGGCGGCCGGCTGTTCTCCGATGTCGTCGCTTCCTATGCCGCGCGCCACAAGGTCAAGCCGGGCATCACCGGTTGGGCCCAGGTCTGCGGCTGGCGCGGCGAGACCGATACCGAAGACAAGCTGATCAAGCGCTTCGAGCACGATCTCCATTATATCGAGAATTGGTCGCTCTGGTTCGATTTCTACATCCTGTTCCGCACCGTAGGATCGGTGCTGCTGCCGAAAAATGCCTTTTAGGGCGATGACGACCGGGGACATGGCCGCGGTCGGCCCTTCCTGGCTGGCGGCGCGGCGATTGACGCCGGCCGACCTGCGCGCCGATGGCAATGGCTTCACGGCGCTGCGCTGGCTGCTGGCGAGTGCCGTCATGATCAGCCACGCCTGGGATCTGACCCAGCCGGAGCGCGGCCTCGATCCCAGCGTGGCGCTGCTCGGCTTTCCGGTTTCGCGGCTGGCGGTGTTCCTGTTCTTCACCCTGTCCGGCTTTCTGGTCGCGGGCAGCCTGTTCAAGCGCGGTGTCGTCGAGTTTCTGAAGGCGCGGGCGCTGCGGTTGCTGCCCGGCCTGTGGGTGATGCTGCTGGTGGTGCCGCTCGGCCTGTGGGCGGCGTTCGGCACCATGGATCTGGCGGCGTTCCTGACCGACCCCGAGACGCACCGCTTCTGGTGGCGCAACGCGCTGCTGCTCGGCAAATCCTATACCTTGCCCGGGCTGTTCGACGATCATCGCATGGCCGGGGTCATCAATGGTTCGCTATGGACGATCCCGCACGAGGTCCGCTGCTATCTGGCGCTGGCCGCGGCGCTGGCGCTGGGGCTGGCGGTGCCGCGCGGGCGATTTACCGTGATCATCGCGCTTGGGCTGGTGTTGACCCAGGTGCTGCCGCCGCTGCCGGAGCCGCTGCAAAGCGCCCGCGGGCTGTTCTTCAGCTTCTTCATCGGCGTGCTTGCCTGGTTGTGGCGCGAGCGGCTGTGGCTGTCCTGGCCGCTGGCGCTGGCGGCGGCGGTGCTGACGCTGATCCTGCCGCTCGGCGTTCCGGGCCGCATGGCGCTGGTGCAGTTCGGCTTGGGCTATGCGGCGCTGGTCGTGGCCTTCGCCATGCCGCGCGCTGCCAAGGCAGCGAGCGCCCGGATGCCGGATTACAGCTATGGCATCTATATCTATGGCTTCCCCATGCAGCAGGCGGCGATCGCGCTGGGGGTGGTGGCGCCGCTCGCCAATCTCGGCCTTGGCTTTGCCATGACGGTGGTCGCCGCCGGCCTGTCCTGGCACCTCGTTGAAAAGCCGGCGCTGGCGCTGAAGACCGGCAAGGCCTTGCCGCCATCGGCAGGCTGACGCCGCTGGCGTCGCCGCCGGCCGATCCCAACTCCTTGTAATCGAAGGAAGGCGCCGCCAGAAACGGCTGGCACGCGGCTTGCAAAACCGGAAGCGGACAGGCGCGCCCGCAGGGGGCCGCCGCCATTTCGGGAGCCACGACATGTCACAGCCACGCGCCTCCGGTCGCCGCCAGGCCCGATTCAGCCCCGCCGGCGCCGTCCGCCTCGCCCTTTCCGCCGCCATGATTGTGCTCGCGGCCGGCCCGGCCCAGGCCGTCCAGTCGCTTTTCGCCACCTTCACCGCCGTTGGCGGCAGCCGCAACGTCCGGCTGGTCAACAATGGTACCGGCGTGCCGGACAATGCCAGCAGCGGCAGCAGTGCCAGCCTCTATTCGACCGCCACCGGCACCGCCAACAGCTTCGGCGTCGCCAACACCCGCTTTTCGTTCCTGCAGGGGCCGCTTGCCGCCGCGGTTACCTCACTGCCGGCCTGGTTCGAGCTCAATGCCAGCCTGGTCAACACGCCGGCGAGCGTTTCCGGCGCCGACATCGTCCAGGGCGGGGTCAGCGGCTATTTCCGCTTCCTCAGCCAGGGCCAGGTCATGATCGGCACTACCACCCATGCCGCCGGCACCGAATTGCTGCGCGGCGATTTCACCCTGGCGACGTTGACCGGGCAGAGCGGCGCCACCAATGCAGTCTTTGCCAATGGGCTGAGCGGCACGATCGCCTATAGCTCCGATCTGGCCGGCTTCGACTATGCCGATGCCGGCGCCTTCCAGATGAATTTCGCCTCGATCGCCTCGGCGCTGGCGGTGGCCGGCAGCGGCACGGTCGGCGACCCCTATCGCGCCGCCCGTTCATTTCGGGCCACCGCCACCGGCAATTTCAGTGCCGACAATGTCGGCGCCGTCAGCGCTGTCCCTGAGCCGGAGACTTGGGCGATGCTGCTCGCCGGCTTTCTGCTGATCGGATTCCAGCAGCGCCGGCGGGCGCGGTCGGTCATCATCGCTGGCTGACGATCTTCGAAACTATGGCAATTTGTCGCATGCCGTTCTTCGCCATTCGGCAACAGATATGCTCAAATCGCCTTGGAACGGACACAATAATGCTCTAACCGCCCGTTAGCAGACAATCTGCCACATCATGGCACCGCCGATGTCCTTCATGGACACGGCGGTGCAAGGTGCGGCAAGGGCCGTATCGAGTCGGCTGGGAACAGGGATCGGGCGATGAACGTCGAAGTGAATATGGGCGCGGCCGCGGCCGGCAATGGCGCCATCGTCGCCAATCCGGTGCGCGATCGCGCCGCCTGGGATGCGATGCGTGCCGGCGTGCTGGCCGATCCGGGCGGTTTCCATGGCGAGATCGCGGCGCGCAACCTGCACTGGCGCGTGGCGCTGCCCGAAGGCGGGCATGCCTGGCTGACGCGCGACGGCGACGCCTGGACCGGCTGGAATGCCGAAACGCTGGCGCCGGTGTCGGTGGCGCTGCCCGACGACTTCACCCCCTGGGCGCGCGGTTTCAACGCCGATGCGGCGCCGCATTTCCGCTGGTTTGAAGGCGGCCGCACCAATTGCTGCTTCAACGAAGTCGATCGCCATGTGCTGGCCGGTGGCGGCGCCGAAACCGCCGTCATTTTCGAAGGCGATCGCTGGGACATGGCGCAGGACGGCGGCCGCGGCGCGCCGGTCGATTGCTATTCCGTAAGCCGCCGGCAGCTGCTGCTGGAGACCGCGAAATGCGCGCTCGCCCTGCAGGCGCTAGGCCTGAAGGCCGGCGATCGCATCGCGC